>JALNXV010000048.1 GCA_023230175.1 Candidatus Cloacimonadota bacterium | reverse complement strand
TTCTTTGTACATACTTTTTGCATAACGAGTATCAACTAATATAACCCATCCTTTATCTTCTTCTGTTCTAATTACACGTCCGGCTGCTTGCATAACTTTATTAAAACCGGGAAAACGATAAGCGTAATCAAAGCCTCTATTAAGTTTTAAATCATAAAAATCTTTGATGAAGGTTTTTTCTCCCCCAAGCATAGGCAAGCCAACACTAATTATCATACATCCGATTAGTTTATCGCCTATAAGGTCAATACCTTCAGCAAAGATTCCGCCAAGAACAGCTAATGCCGTTACAGGTTTTTCTTGATTATCAAATTGACAAAGGAATTGTTCTCTTTCATATTCATTCATTGAGCGTTGTTGACAGACAAGGTTGTCAATTCTATAATCAGCCAGAAAATTATACACATTTTGTAAAAAAGCAAACGACGGAAAATAAATTAGATAGTTACCTTTTTTTTGAGAGGTAGCGTTATAAATAAGTTCAGCAAGTGGCTTATATGCATTATCTCTATTTTGATACATAGTATTAATACCTGTAAATAAATAAAGTGAAAACTTTTCTTTATCAAAAGGACTTAACAATGAAACACTTGGATCGGAGTCTTTGGCTGCGAGAATATCTCTAAAATAGTTAAATGGGTGTAAAGTAGCAGAAAAGAAGATTGAGCTCATAGCATTTTTCAAATATTCTGCAAAAGCATCCCGAGGATTAACACAAAAAATCTTTAAAAGATACCTATCTTTATTTCTTTGAAAATAGATAATATGATTTTCAGACATAGAATTTAGAACATTCATAAAAAAAAGCAGTTGAAAGTAAATTTTCAAATACATATACTTGACAAAAGGCTTATTTTTTGATTCAAGTCGTCTTTCGATCTTTTGCTGAATACTTATAACTTCTTTACTAATAGATTCCGGAAACTTAGGTAAAACAAAAAAATCCTTATCTAAAGGATAAGTGTTTTTTATATTTGTTTCTAATAATTGTATTTGTTTATAAATAAGATTTTTTTTATTAGGAAAAGTTTCTAACCATTGAATCAGTAAATCTGAAGAAATTTGTCCGGAATACATCTCTCTTGCTCTGTCTGTCAGATTATGTGCCTCATCTATTAAAAAACAATATTGATGAGCTAAACCATCAAAATGTCTCTTTAAAAGTATTATCGGGTCAAAACAATAATTATAATCACAAATGATTACTTCTGCATATTGAGATAGGGTTAAAGATAACTCAAAAGGACATAGTTGAAATTTCATAGCTATCTTATGTATAGTTTCAGCATTCCAAACGTCAAAATTAATAGCATATTCAAGTGCTCTTTTTAATTTATCATAAAAATCATGAGTATATTCACAATAGTCAGGTTCACACAAGGCAAAATCTTTTAAACAAGCCTTTTCTTTAGCCGTTATGACACAATACCGAACTTTTGCCCCTTTACTCTGTAATAGTTTTATTGTATTTTCGGCGACAGTTCTACCTATAGTTTTAGCAGTAAGGTAAAATATCTTTTCAACCTTTTCTTCACCCATTGTTTTGAGAGCAGGAAAGATTGAAGCTAAAGTCTTACCGGTTCCGGTTGGTGCTCGAACAAAGAGATTATGAGTATTAGTAATAGTCTTATAAACAGCTGCAGCCATTTTACGTTGTTCATCTCTAAATTTGAAAGGAAATTCGAGTTCAAGCAATGATTGTTTTGAAAGGTAACTCCACTCAGAAAAAATTATATGATGTTTTAGCCATACCGAAAAGGCATAATCAAAAAGAAGTTCCAATATTTTGATATCATACGATTCTTGATTATCCGGGGTTTGAGTAAATTTATATTCAAAACTGTAGGATGAATTATCATTAAGCTTAAGATATTTTAGTCGAGCAGTTATTTCTTTTAGGTTATTGTTTTTCAAAAAGATATAAGAATAAACTAAAACTTGAGTTAAATGCAAAACAGATTTACAAGAAAATGTCATATCCTTGACTGAATCATTAGGCGGTATTAAATCAAATAGGCTATAAGATAGAAATTCAGAATTACCGAGAAAGGTCTTAATTTCTTCAACTATTGTTATATCATCCTGTTGAAAAACTCCATCAATTCTACCTTTAATCAACACTGAGGCATTATCTTTTGAGGTTTCATATTTAACACTTACTTCATTTTGCCAATCATCAGTCTCTCTGTTTTTCTGGATAAATTGATGACCTTGAGTGCCTTGTTGCATTCTGTTTGGAGATGAGAAAGACATACTCAAGTTGCCTTTTAAAAAGACAAATTCTACTAATTGTCTTACTGAAACAGATAAACGATAAAACCTCATATTGTTGATTTGTAATAAAAATTATGACTAACAGTAATCAAACTGCTCATATAGTTTGTCATTCTGAACGGAGTGAAGAATCTCATCTAGCTGTATTATAGTATAGCATAAGATCCTTCGCTAACGCTCAGGATGACATAATTATTACGGATATATACGATAAATCATTCTTGGGAACGGAATAGTTTCTCTAATATGGGCAGCACCTGACATCCAAGTAACCATCCTTTCAAAACCTATTCCAAAGCCACTATGAGGCACAGAACCATATTTTCTTAAATCAAGATACCATTGATAAGCATCCATATCCATATTTTCATTTAACATACGTTCTTTAAGAAGGTCATAATCGTCTTCTCTTTGAGAACCTCCAATGATTTCACCAAAACCTTCCGGAGCAATCAAATCAGCACCAAGAACCAGGTTTGGATTATCTTTATCTCTCTTCATATAAAAGGCTTTAATTTCTTTAGGCCATTTTTCAATAAATACCGGGACATCGCTTCCTTCTGTTATCATTGCTTCATCTTGAGCTCCAAAGTCGTCATTATCACCTATTGGAGAGCCTTTTGATTGTAAAAGATTAATAGCTTCAGCGTGAGTCATTCTTTTGAATGGAGCATCAGCTTTTTTTAGCTTATCTATATCACGTTCTAAAACTTCTAAATCTTTTAAATTCTTTTTTAAAACTGATTGAATAACAAACCTTATCATACCTTCTTGAATCTGCATATTTTCTTCATGTTCTACATAAGCAGCCTCTGCGTCCATCATCCAAAATTCTGTTAAATGCTTACGTGTTTTTGATTTTTCTGCTCTAAAAACAGGACCGAAATCATAAACTCTACCGAGACTCATAATGCCTGTTTCAAGATATAATTGTCCTGATTGTGAAAGATAAGCAGTTCCTTCATCAAAATAAGGAACTTCAAATAATGTTGTAGTACCCTCACAAGCATTAGGCGTCAAAATTGGAGAATCAAATCTATAGAAATTATTATTATTTAGATATTCACAGATTGCAAAATAAACTGTATGTCTAATTTTCAAAATAGCATTTTGTTTTGGAGAACGTATCCAAAGGTGACGATTAGCAAGCAAGAAATCCGGACCATGCTCCTTTTTAGCTATTGGATAATCAACTGCGATTTGTACAGGTTCTACATCAGTAATATCTAATTCATAAGCATCCTCAATCTTTTGATGTTTTTTCGGTATGCCTTTGATGATAACTGATGATTCTAAATTAAGAGTTTTTGCTAAGGCGAATTTTTCTTCACCCAGATTAGGCTTAAAGGCTACGGCTTGTACTTCGCCGCTTCCGTCTCGAAAAATTATAAATAATAATTTACCACTTGAACGGATATTTCTAACCCATCCTTTGAGTTCGATTTCTTGTCCAAGATATTGTGATAAATCTTTAACTAAGATTGTTGTCATTTTCTTTTATCCTTTTTAAAATTTCATTTTTTTATATTCAATAATATCCATTATTTGTAGGGCAACATCAAGAGCAGCAGCTCCGGCATAGCCGTCAACCACTGGTTTTTTATCTTGATTTACTGCATTCACAAAGGATTCTAATTCCATTGTCAATGCATCTTTACCTCCTTCCGGAGCAATAATTTCTTTCATATCAACTAAATCTTCCGGATTGAAATCTGTAGAACCTGCTAAAATCTGAGGTAGAACAGCATATATATTAGCTGATTTTTTAAGTAAATTAACCTTTTTATTTTGAAAATCCACTGATATATAGGCATCTTTTTGAAAGAATCTAATTTTTCTTTCTCTTTTCATAGAAATCCTGCTTGCGGTAACATTTGCAATAGCTCCATTTTCAAATTCAAGGCGAGCATTAGCAATATCAATACTTGGCGTTAAAATACCAACACCTGAAGCTCTGATTTCCTTTATCTTGCTCGGTACGAAAGACATAATCAAATCAATATCATGAATCATTAAATCAAGTACTACCGGTACATCTGAACCACGAGGAGTAAATGGTGCAAGACGATGTGATTCTATAAACATAGGGTTATGGATATCTTCAACACATTGCAAGATAACCGGATTAAATCTTTCTATATGTCCTACTTGTATTTTAAGTTTCTTTTCGTCAGCAATTTTAAGGAGTTCATCTGCTTGTTCTTTAGTTGAAGTAATAGGCTTTTCTAAAAATACATGACACCCATTTTCAAGAGCAGGTTTAGCCAAATTATAATGCCAAGTTGTTGTTGCAGCTATATCAACAGCCTCAACTTCTTTTAACATCTCTTCGTAGGTTACAAAAGATTTAACATTATAAAGCTTAGCAATCTCTTCAGCTCTTTCACTTACTTTATCATATATCCCAACTAATTGACAATTATCTATACTTGCAAATATTCTTGCATGATGTTTGCCAAGATGACCTACTCCAACAACTCCTACTTTCAACATAATGACTCCTTTTAAAATGTTTATGATTAAACTTTTATGTCTTTTTCCCCTTTTAAATACAAATTAAAAAATTGTCAAGTGAAAATACCAAATTATCAACGCTATAAATATTAATTGCATTTTAAATATAAATCATATATATTATAACTCACATTCCGCACCCAGTTTTACTTTTTTTTAGAATATCAAAATAATGACGATATTTTGATTTTTCTTGACAAATTTTCAGCAAAAATTAAATTAGATATAAGGTAATAGAGTGATTTTTAGTCTTTTTTGGACGAAAGTATCAATTTTTTGATACTTAAAATAAATAACAAAATACCCGTATATAGGGTGCGGAATGTGAGTTATAAATAAATAAATATAATAATAATTATTGGAGGTATTTAAGTGAACAAACTAAAAATTTCTACTAAGTTAGCAATTATTGTAATTGTCTTATTTGTGATAAGTCAAATCATCACATTTTTCTTAGCCTCTTCTTCTGCAAGGAAGCTGGCTTATGATTTACAAGAAATGACTTTATTAGATAAACTCAATGGAGATATTCACTCTTCTTGGGTATATTTAGAAAAATTTCATGGTAAACTTTCGTTACTAAATGGCATCTTAGTTGACGAACAAGGCAAAAATTTAGAAGGACATTTTGAACTCGTTGATACTATTCGTAAAGATTTAGGAGTAGTAGCAACAATTTTTATTAAAAGAGGTGATGACTTCTACAGAATCTCAACCAATATTACAGATCATAACGGTAAAAGAGCGGTAGGCACTCCTCTCGGTAAGGCAAGTGCAGCATACAAACCAAATATGAAAGGCGAACTCTATATCGGAGAAGCTAATATCCTCGGAGAAGAATATTTTACAGCTTATGACCCTATTAAAGATAAAAATGATAATATCATCGGTATATTATTCTTAGGTGTTGCCAGAGCTCAAACTGAAAAAGTAATTTCCAACGTGTTAACAGAGAAAATGATTACTCTGGCTTCTTCTGCAGTATTATTGACAATTATCACGATAGTTATTTTACTTAGTAGCATTAAAAGAATAGTTAGTAAACCTCTCAAAGCTACAAACGAATTACTAAAAGATATTTCTGAAGGTGATGGTGATTTAACACAAAGATTACCTATATTATCAAATGATGAATTAGGAGAGCTTGCCAATAATTTCAACAGATTTATTGAAAAAATTCATTCAATAATTAAGACAATAATGCAAAATGTTGATATTTTAAACGATAGAAGTATTTCATTATCTGACATTGCAAAAGGATTAGCTGAAAATACTGATTTTATGAATACACAATCTCAAGTAGTCTCAGCTTCTGCTGAAGAAATTAGCTCAAATACAAATACTATTGCAGCCTCGGCTGAACAAGCAAGTGTTTCAGTTTCAACAGTTGCTGCTGCTACTGAAGAACTATCTGCAAACATCAATCAAGTAGCAAGTGCATCCGAACAAACCAGTTCCAGCGTTACTTCTACAGTTAATGATATTAACAAATTAGAAAATAATATCATAGAAGCCGGAGAATCTGTTTCAGGACTTGTTGGAGAGATAAATGGCATCGTTTCAGCTATAGAAGAAATGAATGCTACTCTTGCAGAAATTGCTAAAAACACTAATCAAGCTTCTGATATTTCTCATAAAGCCACAAATGAAGCAAAAACAGCTACTCAAGTTATGACTGAAATGCAAACCCTTTCAAACAATATCGGCAAAGTAGTAAAACTTATCAATGATATTGCTGATCAAACTAATATGCTTGCCTTAAACGCAACTATTGAGGCTGCAAGTGCCGGCGAAGCCGGAAAAGGTTTTGCTGTAGTTGCTAACGAAGTTAAATCTCTTGCAAAACAAACTGCTGAAGCTACTGCTAACATTGCTCAACAAATAGAAGAAGTTCAAGCATCTGTTTCTAATTCTTCACAATCAATTGACACAATCTCTGAAATCATTAATAACCTAAACAACATCAATACAGTAATCGCATCAAGTATTGAAGAACAAAACATTACTACAAATGAAATTGCATTGACTTCAGGCAGAATGGCAAATAATGCAAATGATGTTAAATCAAGAATCAATAAGGTTGTCGAATATGCAAAAAGAATTACCGATAATGCAAATGAAGCAACAAAAGCAGTAAATGAAATCTCTAAAAACTCTTTAGAATCAGCTTCTGCATCTCATGAAATAGCTAATAACAGCTCTGAAGCAAATAAGGGTGTCCAAGAAATTACCAGAAATACTGCAGAAATTAGTGTTGGTGTAGAAGAAGTAGCTAAAAGCTTAACCGAGATAACTACACATATTAATGAAGCTTCAAAAAGTGCTGACCAAACAAAAGAAGCATCAGAAGATTTATCAAAACTTGCTAAAGAAATTAAAAAACTTGTTGATATATTTAAAGTATAACCTTTAAAAAACAATCAAGCCTCTCATAAATTGAGAGGCTTTTTTTATAAAAGCTGTAGAATACTATCAAACTTTGAGTTACAAGCTTCAAGAGACTGTTTCTAAAATTATAAAAATATTCAAGCTGAAACTTAGACGACTTGTAACAAATATACGCCCAAGCAAGAATGCTCGCACAACAAAACAAAATGCAAGCAAGGATGCTCGCATAACAAAATAAAAAGCAAGCAAGGATGCTTGCATAACATTAGAGACTGATGAATAATTTCAATTATTGTTCTACAAGCTTCCAGCTTGTAGTTTCATAAAATATTGAATACCTATCACTTAATGTTTTTTAGTGCAAGCAAGAATGCTCGCACAACATTATTATTCAATAACCTTAACCATTCGGCAACCCTAAAAGTTTATGATAAAAAAGTGCGTGAATCAAAAATGATTCACGCAGGGTGGGTAGAATGTAATAAATGGAGGTTATGTCAAGCTTTTACATTTACTACAACGTTTTTAAATCTAGCCGGAGCTACGCCGTGAGATAAATGCATTGCTTGACCGGGTTCTCCTTTCCCGCAATGGAAAGTGCCATGCATTTCCCATTCTTCTTGTCCACAGATTTTGTCACAAGAACCCCAGAATTCAGGAGTTATACCGTAATATGTTGGTTCTTTCACAATCCCTACTATCTTTCCTTCTTGTATTTTATAACCAATTTCTGTGGTAAATTGGAAATTATATCTATTATCATCAATTGACCAGGTTTTAGTAAAATCTAATAAATATCCCTTTTCAGTTTGAGCAATTAACTGATCAAGGCTTCCTTGTCCCGGAGCTAAGCAAAAATTAGTCATTCTAACTAAAGGAATGTCATTGGCGAAGCTTGCCATCATATTTGAACTTGGCTCTAAATCTAAGAGTGGAGCTATTTCTCTTGAGGTTTGTTGATCGTTTAGGATTCCATTTTTGATTATATCTACTCGTCTGCCGGGAACTCCTTCATCGTCAACAAGATGATATCCTAAACCTTCTTCAAGAGTGCTATCACTAAAGATAGTTACAATATCAGAACCATATTTGAAGTTCTTTAACATAGGCTTTTTTATAAAGGTTTTACCTGCATAAGAGATTTCCATACCGAAAATTCTGTCAGCTTCTGTAGCATGCCCGACTGATTCGTGTAATTGTAACGCAAGATGCCCGCCTCCAATGATTATATCTGCTCTTTCTTCTTGTATTGTAGGTGCTTTAAGCAAATCAATTGCTTCTTTAATTATTCTTTCTGAGTTTTTTTCAAATTCACAAGCTTTTACTTTTTCAAATCCACCTCTTCTGCCGTTCATATGTCCGGGCCAAGTTCTGGAATAGTTATGTTTCCCGTCAGAAGACAAGACATACATACCCGGAAGAACATCGTAAACAAGACTATCGGTAAAAGTACCTTCTGTATTTGCATATATCTTATATTGTCTTTGAAAATCACAATTTACGTTAGAATAGACAATTTGTTCATTTTGGGTAAGAAGCTTAGAAATGTTTTCAAAGTAAGCAATTTTTTCTTCATTAGGCATTGTAAAAGGATTTTCTTTTGGTGTATAAATATATGACCCAATAGTTGGTTTTATAGGTTTATACACAACCTTTTGTTGTTTAAATAAGCTACCTTCTTTAGCATTTTTTATAGCTTTTTTAATAGTTTTTTCTATTTCAATTTTATTGATAATGTCAGTTCCTGCAAAGCCCCAACAACCATTTATAAGTACTCTTATTCCAAGAGCTTGATTATTAGTGTCACTGGAAAAATGTTTAAGGTTACCTTTTTCAAAAAAGATACTTTGATAGTCAGTTGTAGAGTAACGGACATCTCCAAAGGTAATCTCAGGAGTATTAAGTTTTTGGATTATATCATGTATTATATGTTTCATTATTTCTCCTTATACAGTTTTTGTTGATGAGCTGATATTAAATTCTTTTACTTTTATGTGAGGCATTGAATAAGTATAGATAGAAAAATTACCATAATTATCAGACATTGGGAAGGTTGACGCTTTATTTTCAATTTCTTGAATATTATTTATGACATCAGTAATCTTCTCTGTAAACCTTAAGTTATTGATTACTTTAGTTATTTTACCGTCTTCAATTAAAAAAGTCCCGTCTCTTGTTAGTCCTGTTAAAGAGGTCTCTCTGGAATTAATAAAATTCATATAATGAAAACTTGAAATATATAAGCCTTTTTTTATACCTTTAATCATATCTTCAAGTGAATGATTACCTGTTTCCATTACGAGACAATTTGCTTCATTTCCGTTTTCAGGCACATTTAATTTATGGGCATAATAATTATTTACAAGGAAATTTTTAAAAATACCTTTTTCAAATATTGGCAAATTTTGATAAAGGTGACCATCATGACTGTAGTCATAATTTACTGTATTAGGGTGGCGAGGGTTGTCATATAGAGAAAAACATTCAGGGAATACTTTTTCTCCAACTTTTCCGTCCAATTCGGTGTTTTTTCTATCAATGCTTGAAATAAATAAGTTAGACCAGGCATACATAGAGAGGAAATCACCAATACAACGAGGAGCAAGTATGACTTCATAATCTCCTGCTTCAACGTCAACAATCTCATTTTGAGCTGCTTTTATTTTTACTATGAGATTTGAAAGTATCATTTCAGTATCAAGTGCTGAGGCATTATCACTGCCAAAACTTTCCAATACAGTTACTTCATTCTTATTAGAAACTGCTTTTACCTCAAAATAATAAGGACTTACTTTTGATACTTTATCTAAGCCATTACTATTAAGTATCCAATTTGTTTCATTATTACAAATAAAGGTTCCATATATATCAAAATCATAAGGTTTCACAGCTTCTGCAAAATGCTTAAGGATCTCAATTTTTCTATTAAGAGATATATTTTCTATATTATTATCTTTTTGTTTTTCATCAATTCTTCGCAAATCGTTTTCTAAGTCAATAAAATATGGATCAGGAGGCAACTTATCTATATAAATTAAAGCTTCTTCTATTTGAAGCCTTACTTGTTCTTCAGAAGGATTACTGATTTCGAAAGAATAATTTTTTTTGTCTTTATATATTGATACATAAAGTGTTACTGAATTTTTACTAATATTATAATTAGTTTGGCTTTTATAAAATCTTAAAAAGTCAGTTTGCCAGTTTTTCAAATAAAGTTGAATCTTTAACTGAGGATAATCACTGATGATATTTTTAAGCTTTTCTTTTAAGCTTTCCATAGTAGTTCACTCCTTTTATTTTTTTTCTTAAGATATTTTAAATGCAGGTTTTATGCCAAAATAAAAATTATCTTGACAGGCTATAGTTTATTGATTAGTATTCTCTATATAGAATTAAGTCAATTAATAAGGATTAATATGAGTAATGAGATATTCAATGGATTATTAAACAGTTTTGAGAATTTAGAAGAATTTCTAACAGAACAAAATAGATTGATGTACGAATCTGAAATAATCAGATATTTTTTCCCAAATATTTCAATAGCAAACTGTAATAATCTATATCTATATCAAATTCATTTTGTGTTATTTCATAAACTGTATATTTTAAAATCACATATTGAAAATCAAGGATATTTTGTAAATATTCACTTTATGAAAGCCGGAGCTGTTAAATTGCCTTCTAAGGGTAACTGTAAATTTTTTAATACATTAACTAATCAATTTTGTAAAAAAGCTATACAGTTTAATGAAGATTTTTGTGCAGAACATATTAAGTATATTGAAAAAAAGTCTTTACTTGATTTGCAATCTATTGAGTTTTTTTATTTAGATAAAGATAATTTTGATTTTTTTGATGAAACTATCCTTGAAAAATGGTATCAAGGTTTTAATTACACTGTGAAAAATTATGAGTATTTTAAAACCGCAGTTTCAATATTAAATCTACAAGATGATTTCAAACTAAACGAGTTAAAGAGTAACTATCGAAAACTTGCCTTGAAATGTCATCCGGACCATAATCAGGAAAAACATAAAAGATTTTTAGAAATTAATCGTGCCTATCAATTTTTACTCAAATGTATTAATTAACTCTTTCAAAATATGAGCAATTTTTTATTGTTCTGATTAAAAATGAATCGCTGAAAAAATTATGCAGGATTTTGTCTTCTTTTTTGTTAGATATATAAATCAATGAAATAGGGATTATATGTTAAATTGGACAGAACTTGTTGAAACCGAAGGCGAAAAATTACTGAACTATGCTAATAAGTTTACTTACAACCTTGATGATGCTAAAGACATAGTTCAAAGTACTTTTTTAGCTTGTTATCAAAATATTAATAGAATCGAACAAAAATATATTATTCCATGGTTATATAAAACTGCTCATAACAAAGCTATAAATTTCATTAAGAAAAATAAACGTTTGGTTTCTTATGAGACCTTAGATTTTATCTCTCAAGAGCATTATTTAGATAATTCTTATTCCTCTGACGAAATTCGCAAGCAAAAACTAACAATATTTATTCAAAAATGTTTTAATCAGTTAAAACCCAAACATTCTCTTGTCCTTGAATTGCAATTTTATCAAAAAAAATCCAATAAAGAAATTGCAGAAATTACCGGATATTCATTATCAGCTATTGAAAGCTATTTAGTAAGAGCAAAAAAAGAATGTAAAAAAATTATGCAGGATTTTAATATTCAGGATGTATTAAATGATAAAGATAAACTATTTTAAAAAAAGGAGTTCATAAATGAAAAATAGAAATATATTGATTATTTTAATTATCTCACTCGCTTTTAACTTAGGTTTTATTATGATGTTTTTATATCATTCATATTTTGACCCAAAACCTTTTATGCCTCCTCCACCTCCAAAAAATGATAAGATTCATTCCATAATGAATTCTAAAGAAATGAAAGATTTTAAAAAACAAAACTATAAGTACAGAATCGAATATTTTAAAGAATTGGCAAAACCTGATTATGACATAAAAACTATCGATAATATAATCCATTATCTTAGTAATAGTCAAAAACAAATTGAAGATATGGTAATTTATAACTTTCTTGAGTTAAGAAAACAAATGACAGATGAGGAAGCTGCAGATTTCTTTGGTCGTTTCCATGAAAGATATAATAATCGTAGAGAAAAATATCAAAATAATGACAAACATAATGATTTTAGAAAAACAAAAAGGAGTCCAAAATGAAAAAAATAATAGTATTTAGCGTGATACTTGTAACTATAAGTATCTTTAGTGCCCAACTTTATGCTCAATTTCCAGATAGAAAAGATAACAAAAATCAGGCTTTTAGAGAAGGAAGAAACGATTCTCGTATGAAAAACAGATACGACGGAATGATGAATATGAGATTAGGTCAATTAGACTTAAATTCACAACAGCAAAGCAAGATTGATGAGCTCTCAACTGCTCATAAAAAAGCTATGATAGACAAAGATGCTCAAATTAAAAAACTTTATCTTGATAAAGAAACTGCTCTCGATAATGAAGACTTTAAACAAGCTAAATCAATATCTGACCAAATTTATAAACATAAAGCCGAAATTAGCAATGCAAGAATAGACTATCTTGAAAATATTTATAAAGAATTAAGCCCTGAACAAAAAGCAGAACTTAAAGAAAATCAAGGACAAAGAAGATTTGATGAAAGAAATAAAAGATTTAATAGAGATTAATAACAACCCTCTCTAAAACTCAGAAGCTCCCTAATCTCATATTAGGGAGCTTTTTAATTTGTTTAATAATTCAGACTGTCTCAAAACTACTTATGTTATGCAAGCATCCTGCTTGCACCTGTTTTTGTTTGCGAGCATCATTACTTGTGCTAAAAAACCTTAATTGATAGGCATTCAGTATTTCATAAAACTACAAGCTGGAAGCTTGTAGAACAATAATTGAAATTATTCAACAGTCTCCAAATAAAAACCGGTTGACAAAAACACATAATATTCTTAATAATAAATACCCAAAGGAGTTAAAAATGAAAAAGCTGATTTTGTTTATATTTTTATGTATAACATTTCAACTCAATGCAAATATTAAAGATAATTTTTTAATTGGAGACTATTCTAATATATATGATGAAAACTATCTTGAATATATGAAACAGTTAGGAGTCAATACATTAAGGCTAAAAACATATTATAATAAAAAATATTATAAAGTCCCAAAAGGGTTTCCGGAATCAGCGATTGATAAAATGAATCAACAAGGGTTTAATGTAGTTATTTGGGATAATCAAGGAGGTATAGAAAAAAGTCCTTATTATAACAGTTATGCAAATTTTTATAAATTTGAGGCTGAATATACATATCATTCAAAAAGTTATCCTTTTGATCAAGGCTTAAATATTAAAGATGATTGGTTTTATAGTTTTAATCATTATAAAAATGTAGTAATAAATGAAAACGATATATTGATTGTACCTCAGAGTAAAAACTCAATTGTTGTATTTAATCAATTAAATATTAGAGAAAATATGCCCTTGATGAATCTAACAACACCGGGATATTTAAAAAGATTTATTTATGGGTTCCCCATTTCATTAAAACAGCAAACAGATATTTTTATAAAATTTAAAATGAAAATCGCAGGAGATATTGACATTAATCAACCTATTTGTAAGATTGGTTTTGTTGTAGCTATTGATAATTTTACAGGACTGAATAATTTTTTAACCTGGGATTATGATGTAAGTAAACTCTTACAGCCAACATTTAAATCTACCAAAACTAATGTATTATATTATGATGACTTTAATGATAGATATACTGAGTTTGAATATAAGTTAAATATCGCAGAATTAAAACAAAAAATCCACAATGATATGGAACAATATAAATCTGCTTATTTAAAAGATAAGAACAATCCTCTTTTTGAATTGATACCGCATCAATTTTATGTAAACGAAAACCAAAAAGGTA
>JALNXV010000429.1 GCA_023230175.1 Candidatus Cloacimonadota bacterium | reverse complement strand
TCTTGGGGAGGTTCCGGGATATGTTTCTCTTTAATCATTTGTTCTATTAATCTTCTTGTCTCTAAAATTGATTGTAGGGTTAATTCTTTTACTTCCCCTTTATTATAAACAATCCTTGCAACTCCATCTTTAATTGCTTGTTGAGCAACGGCTTCTGCTACATAGGCAAATACCTCAATATCTGTCATTAATGGTAAAATATGTTCAGAATCTAATTGAGTATTTTGAGCATATTCAGCTAAAGCGTAAGAAGCAGCAATAGCCATATTATCAGTTATCTTTTTAGCCTGTGTCAGCAATGTTCCCTTAAGTATTCCGGGAAAACCTAAAGAATTATTAACCTGATTAGGGAAATCACCTCTACCTGTTGCTACGATATATGCACCTGCCTCTTTAGCTGCATAAGGATAAATTTCGGGTACAGGATTAGCACAAACAAAAACTATCGGCTTAGTATTCATTGAACTTATCCAATGCTTTTTAACAACATCAGGACCGGGAGTTGAAAGAGCAATCAATATATCTGCACCTTTTACGGCAATTTCTATTTCATCAATACATTGAGGGTTTGTTTTTTGACAAAGTTCCCATTGTTGATAAAATCTCTTGTCATCCTCTATGTCTTTTCTGTTTTTATGTAAACCACCCTTACTATTAAACAAAGACATATTCTGAGGTTTTGCCCCGGTCAATAACAATAATCTACTAACAGTCGTATTTGAAGCACCCGCCCCAAGTAAAACTATTTTACAATCTTCTATCTTCTTATTAGCCAATTTTATGGCATTAATTATTCCCGCAAGAATAACACACGCAGTACCTTGAGCATCATCATGCCAAACAGGTATATCACATCTTTCTCTTAATTCATCAAGAACATAATAACAATTAGGCTGTGAGATATCTTCTAAATTCACTGCACCAAAACTTGGAGCTGACATCATAACATAATCAATTATTTTTTCGGGATCAGGATTGCCTTCTTTATCCCTATCATCAATACACAAGGCAACAGCATCTACCCCACCAAGATATTTCATCAAAAAAGCCTTACCTTCCATTACACCTAAACCACCGGCTTTCCCACAATCGCCATCACCTAAAACCCTGGTTGAATCACTTATTATAGCAACTAAATTTCCACGATTACTTAAATTATATGATTGATTAATTTCATCTCTTATACCGGTAGAAACAGAAGATACTCCGGGTGTGTACCAAACATTAAACCAGTTAAACCCCCATATTCCCGCTTTGGGAAGTGTTTGCATTTTCCCTTGATAAAACTTATGCATCTCCAAAGAAAGAGCTTTATAAAACAAGGTCTTCGCTTTTGCAATCTGTTCTTGAGTAAAGGCTTCAGGAAAACATTTATCAAGATTATTTAAGTCTAAGTTAATATTATTCATTTTTACCTCTTATTTCTTATAATGATGTCTATAGCAAGTATTAATGATTTAAGTCAAGATTTTTTTAAAAAAATCCTTTGCCTATACATCGCAAAGAGACTTTAGGCTTGAGTCTCTAATTGCGAAGCGAGAAGGGCTTGAGGACAATATGTTCTATAAACTTCCAGCTTGTAGCAAAAAAAGAGTGCAAACAGGGATGCTCGCACAACATTCCCGTCATCCTCGACTCACACTCGCTTCGCTCGTTGCAAGTCAAGTCTGAATTTGGATTTGAGATGCTGATACTACAATTATCATTTAACAGACTTTTAGCAATTTTTGTAATAAATTTCACTAAATACAATTTTTTGATTGACAAAAATACATTAGTTTTATATTTTCTATTTAGAGGTAAAATATATGGATATTCAAAAAATTAAAGAATTATTTATTGAAGAAGCAAATGAATATTTGTCAGTTTTAGAGAATAACTTAAAATTTATGCAAAGTTCCTTAGATGAAGTTTCGGATGATTTAATCTGTGAAACATACAGGGCTGCTCACAGCATAAAAGGGACATCCGCCTTTCTTGCCTTAAAAGATATTAGCGAATTAAGTAAAGCTATGGAATACAAAATGATGCCATGGCGAGACAAAGAAGCTACTCCTAACCTCAAAGACATTAAAACACTACTTGAAGCTTATGATATACTTAAAAATATGATAGACAATTTAGAAGAAAATAAACAAACAGATATTTCTAACATTATCAAACAATTAAATATCTAAACGGAGTATTATTAATGAATATTTTCAGAAAAGATTTAACCAATAAACCTGAAATTAAAATTGCCGTTCCTATAAAAAAGCATATGATGTGCTTAAATGAAAGCAGTCTAAATCCTTTAGAAATCCTATCAGATAAAATATCAAAAAAACTTAAATCTGTTGAATTAAACAGATATATCTCAAACATAACTCAAGAATTAACAACCAACTTAACTCATTACATAGGTCACAATATCAATAAAAACCAAGTTTTATTTGGTAATGGTGTTGATGAATTACTTTATTTTATTTTTACTGCCGTCAGGGAATATAAAACATCTTTTGCTGTTTCTTTATCTCCTTCTTATTTTGACTATAAAACATACTCCGGAAGTGTTGATTTAGAAATGCAATTTTTAAATTTTAATCAAGACTTTAATTTCTCAGTAGAAGATTATATAGAAAAGCTTCAACATCCTGATTGCAAATTAGGAATTATTTGTAACCCGAACAATCCTACAGGACATCTTATACCTGATAAAAAAATTATCCATATCATACAATCAACTAAAAAACCGATTATAATAGACGAAACATATTTTGAATTTGCCGGCACTACCTTTATTGATAAAATTAAAGAATATCCTAACATAATTATCTTACGTTCATTTTCTAAATCTTTCTCTGCTGCCGGACTTAGATTTGGATACCTCATCAGCTCAGAACAAAACATACAAACCCTAAATAAAGTTATACCTGTATTCCACTGCAGTATCTTAACACAAGTGATAGCCTCAACTATTTTAGAAAACAAAGAAATATTTATTGAAAACGTAAAACAAACTATAGAACAAAAAGAATATGTCTTTAATCAAATGAAAAAAATAGGCTCTAAAACTGATTTACTTGTATATCCAAGCTTTACAAACTTTTTAATCTTCTCATTAGGAAAAAGAAGTGTTGAGTTTTATGAATTTCTTCAGTCAAAAAATATCTCAATCAGACCTGTGTGGA
>JALNXV010000428.1 GCA_023230175.1 Candidatus Cloacimonadota bacterium | reverse complement strand
AAGCAGGGATGCTCGCACAACATTTCAGCCGTCCTCGACTCACGCTCGCTTTGCTCGTTGCAAGTCAAGTTCGGCTTAAGTGCAAGTCAAGTCCGGCTTTGGACTTGTAATTTTCAAAAAATTACTTGACTTGTTAGCATAATTATGTTTAATCGTCTTAAGGAGTTGAAAGATGAGAAAAATTGTGTTTATATGTTTGATACTTCTTGTCGGCAGTTTGTATTCATTGAGTAAGGAAGAGATAAAGTGCAATAAAGACTATTATTATGGTGAAGCTACTGCAAATGTTTATCAAGAAGCAAGAGATAAGGCAATCAAGGAATTATCAGAAAAGATAGTAGTAAATGTTAGGATTTCAACTGTCAATCAAGCAGAGGAATCTAATCTCAGTGTTGATGAGTATGTAAAGT
Source organism: Candidatus Cloacimonadota bacterium (assembly GCA_023230175.1). Classification (GTDB taxonomy): domain Bacteria; phylum Cloacimonadota; class Cloacimonadia; order Cloacimonadales; family WRIO01; genus JALNXV01. The sequence continues at coordinate 2,762 of JALNXV010000428.1, read as the reverse complement.
CAGTGATAGAGACCTATTCGATAGCAACCTTTAAAAATTTACAGGAGATAAGAACTCCCTTCGGCAGTAAGATGAATGTCTTTGTATATATTAGGATTTCTGATGTCCAAGCGATTTTTGAAGAGAGGAAACAGTTAATCTATGATATATATCAAGAGTCATTGAAGTTCGAAGATAATAATAATATTGGTAATGCCTTGAAATATCTCTATTATTCAATCATTTTAATGAATTCCTTGCCGGATGAAAGATTAGAATATAAGGATATCGCCTTTCATACTGTATTACCTGCCAAAATAAGAGAAATAATGTCGAATGTAAGTCTTATTACTGAGTCAGTACGAGAGATTTCTGAGTCGCAAAAACAGGTTATATTAGCAATGAGATATAAAGGTAAACCCATTCAATATATGCGATTTCATTTTTGGGATGGAAATAATCAAGTTTATGTAGAGGGAAAAGACGGCAGAGCTGCATTGTCTCTTTATGGTGCATCTAAAGTGCTTTGTAAGATAGAAGCCTTTCTCGATTATATGTACTATGAACAAAGAAGAGAATTTAAGGCTGTGTCTGATTTGTGGGATATAGTAAAGAAGCCTGAGTTTAGTCATAGAATAGAAGTTCTGTTTGATAAATCCGATACTGAGACTCAAGAACCAATAATTAGTTATAAAGATTCAGATATTTTAGTAGAAGACAGCATAGTATTAGAAACAAATAAATTAATAGAAATAATTAAAGCCAATAATGTTAATAAAATAAAATCTGTTTTCCCAAAAGATAGTTTTTTGCAAAATCAGATTAAATGTTTATTAGAATATAATCATTTGCAGATTGTAGAGACTAAAAGTGATGTAGAAATAACTACTACCTTTGACGGGTACGAACTTAGAAGTATCCCTATTATCGCAAAATATCCATCACTAAATAAACAAACTACCGATAACCTGGTGCTTGATTTTGATAAAAAAGGGAAATTAACAAATATACAATTTAGTGTCTTTGACGATATGCTAAAACTGGCTACTCAAAATGTTAAAAATGAAGAAGAACTCTCTCAAAGAAAGACATTAGTGAAATTTGTAGAAAAATACAGATCTTGTTTTTTATATCGTGATGTAAAAGCCTTAGAAACCTTGTTTTCTGATAATGCAGTTATTATCGTAGGCAGAGTTTTTGAGCCGACACCAAAATTAAAAGATTATAAATACACTGCCTACGGAGATCAACCCGATATCGAATATATTACCTTTACAAAAAATGAATATCTAAACAATATCCGAAATATATTTAATGCCAATGAAGATATACACATTGGTTATAATAGTTTTAAAGTTCTGACTAAAAATAACGAACCGGGCGTTTATGCCATTAGTATGAGACAAGATTATGCCTCCAGTAGATATTCAGATGAAGGACATTTGTTTTTACTAATAGATTTTAATGATGAACTGCCTAAGATCTATGTTCGTTCATGGCAACCCGGCGAATGGTCAGACGAAAGAATGATTGAGATATCAAATTTTAAAATAAACTGAGTTTTTGTGATGAACTTGTAGTGAAGCAATCTAAACTTATAGCCCTTTCAATCCGCTCGTTCATTGTAAGCCAAGTCCGGCTTAAGTGCAAGCAAGATGCTCGCACAACATTTCAGCCGTTCTCAACTCACGCTCGCCTTGCTCACTGCAAGTCAAGTCCGGCTTATGTGCAAGATAAGTTTGATTTAATAGTATAATTAGTATTTTTCAAAAACTCAAAAAAGTCAGGATTTTTGTGTTTATTGGAATTGAAATGATGTTTGAGTTTGATAAATTTGAGTTTGAATAGCAAAAATTTTTGATATTTTTATTATGGAAAACCTGGTTGTAAAAATACTTTTTAATACAGATTATTGATAGAGAAATAAGTAGTAGCTATTAAACAATTATGTGGATGAATATAATGAATTATTAAAAAATGAGAGTATAATTAGTTGAAAATTAGTGATTTTTTTAAATAACAGAAAAAAAAGTAAAAAAACACTTGACTGCAAATAGCTATTTTCTGTTTATGGTCATAAGTGAGTATATTGATTTTAAAAAAGAGCATAGTTGTGAAAAATTAGTAAAAAAATCTTGACAAAAAAATCAAGTTTTTTTTATTAGAAAATAAGATTGATAGCCGATGTAGCTCAATGGTAGAGCAAGTGATTTGTAATCACTAGGTTGGGGGTTCAATTCCCTTCATCGGCTCCATAATATACCCGGAGAGGTTCCCGAGCGGCCAAAGGGAACAGACTGTAAATCTGTCGTCGAAGACTTCGGAGGTTCGAATCCTCCCCTCTCCACCATTTAGTAAAAGCGGGAGTAGCTCAGTTGGCTAGAGCATCAGCCTTCCAAGCTGAGGGTCGCGGGTTCGAACCCCGTTTCCCGCTCCATTTTTTATTTATAGCGAGGAATTGCTCATGTAGCTCAGTCGGTAGAGCACTTCCTTGGTAAGGAAGAGGTCACCGGTTCAAGTCCGGTCATGAGCTCCATTTTTTGTTTAATATTAAAAGAAAAGATTATAATGCCACGGAGGAAATAATGGCTAAAGAAAAATTTGTAAGAAGCAAACCTCACGTTAATGTTGGTACCATTGGTCACGTTGATCATGGTAAAACTACTCTAACAGCAGCTATTACCAGTTATTTATCTAAGAAAGGCGGAGGTTCATTCCGTTCTTTTGATTCAATTGACAATGCCCCGGAAGAAAAAGAACGTGGCATTACTATTGCGACAGCA
>JALNXV010000426.1 GCA_023230175.1 Candidatus Cloacimonadota bacterium | reverse complement strand
ATAAATACCAAATACGGTTTTTATGGAAAACCTTTATATAACAAAAAAACACACAATGAAATTATTGCTGAAGGTGGAATTCATTCTGTACCAACCGGCTCATTTTTAACTGATCAACAAAAAGCTGAAAATCAATTAAAATTCAAACATCCAAGTATTAGTGATGAAGTATTTTTAGCCTTAGTTGATGATGCATTAATTCCTTTAAATGGCCATTTAGGTCAGAATAATAAAGATGAAAGCGGTGTTGAGTTTGCTGATTCTTATCAAGACAGATTATGCCGTAGATATTATTATACTACTTTACCAAATCTTTCAAAAGGTCGTGAATTATATATTTCTGTGACTACTTTTGACAGAGGATTGCCTTCAAGAGAATTAACTTCTTTGGAATCAGGTAAGGATGCTAATATGCAAATATTCTTCCCGGGACCTCTTGCCAGAGAAAATATGGATGATATATTTGTAGTTCCTAATCCTTACAGAGGAAGTAGTAGTTTTGATGGTCGTAAGGATAAAGATGAAAAGGGTGATAAGAGTAGAAGATTATGGTTTGTTAATTTACCTGAAAAATGTAATATTCAGATATATACATTAGCAGGTGATTTAGTAGATGAATTTGAACATAATGGACAAGCTGAGACAGAGATAATTACTCCAAGTAAAGCCGCAGAGTTTGGTTATGCTGCAAGTGGTATTCATTCATGGGATATTCTTTCAAAAAATGAGCAAATTGTAGCAAGTGGCTTATACTTTTTCTCAGTTAAAGATCACAAAACCGGCGATGTTAAAGTCGGTAAATTCGCAATTATAAGATAGGAGGAAATGTGAAAAAGATACTAATTATACTCGTTATACTGACATTGATTCCTGTATCAATATTTGCAGAAGTTTTTGCAAAGTCTGGTACAGCCTCCTTACAGTTCTTAAAATTAGGTGTTGATGCTCGTGCTATCGGTATGGGTGAAGCTTATACTGCAGTTACAGATGATATTTCATCAATTTATTGGAACCCTGCAGGTTTAGCATTGAAATATGAAACTCAAGTGTTTTTCTCTCATACAAATTGGGTAGCTGAAACTTACCATGAATTTGCTGCTTTTTCAAAAGAAACAGATTATGGTTTTATTGGAGCTTCATTTTCTTTATTACATATGCCTGATATGGAAGTAACAACTGAAGAAAATTTTGGACCTAATGGACAGGAATTTTCTTATAGTGATATTGCTGTAGGTTTAACTTATGCAAATGCATTTACTGATAAATTCTCATTTGGTTTAACAGGTAAATGGATAAGAGAAAATATTGCAGAAGAAGATATTAATACTGTTGCTGTTGATTTAGGAACTTTATATAATACAGGTTTTAAAAATATCATTATTGGAATGGCGTTGAGAAATTTTGGACCTGATATTAGATATAAGGTTGATAATGATAATGATGATTCAATTGATGAAGATCCATTTGATTTATTTGATAATGACGGTGATGGTGTGATTGACGAAGATGGTCCTGAAACAGAATTTAAAATTCCTATGAATTTCTCGCTTGGTGTTTCAGGTGATATAATGAGAAAAGAATCTTCTTATTGGATTGCTTCTATGCAATTAGATAATTGTGTTGATAGAGAAGAAACTTGGAATATTGGTACTGAGTACAATATCAATAATTTCTTTTTAAGAGCCGGTTATCAAATAGGTTATGATGCTGCAAGTTATTCATTTGGCTTTGGAGTAAGAGTGCCAACTCGTATTGCAATCTTTAATATAGATTATGCTTATACTGATATGGGACGTTTACAAGAAGATTTTGCAACCGGTGCTCATCGTATATCATTAAAGATGTCATTTTAATTAATGATTATATAATATTAGCGGATAGCTTGTCTATCCGCTATTTTTTTTTATTTAATTGTATCCATAATAAAAAAGTCTTGACTTTAGACTAATCTAATTTTTTATGTCTATAAATACTTGATAATCAGGAGAGATAATGAATCAAAATAATCAATTAATCAAAGTTAGAAGAGAAAAATTAGATAAAATCATAAGTATGGGGATAAACCCATTTCCTCCAAGGGCTAAACGCACACACAAAATTATTGAATTATTAGAAAATAAAGAGACATTTATAGAGAGTAATGAAACAGTCTATATTACCGGTAGGATTAATGCTCATAGAAGACAAGGAAAAATAGGTTTTACTAATTTATTAGATATGTCCGGTAAGATTCAAGTTTTTGTGAAAAAAGATAAACTCGGTGATGATAATTATGATTTGTATAAATTACTTGATTTAGGTGATTTTATTCAAGTTAAAGGACAAGTTATATATACTCAAACCGGTGAATTCTCTTTGCTTGCTGATGAAATAGTGTTACTTTCAAAAAATCTGAGACCTTTACCAACTGTAAAAGAAAAAGAAGTCGATGGAAAACTCGTGAGATATGATGAATTTGCTGATATTGAGCTTAGATATAGAAAACGTTATCTTGATTTATTATTAAACCCTGAACATCGTTATGTATTTGAATTACGCTCAAAGATTTTTTCACATATTAGACAATTTCTTGATGGTAGAGAGTTTTTAGAAGTTGAAACCCCTGTTTTACAGCCTTTATACGGCGGTGCAAATGCACGTCCTTTTACTACTCATCATAATACTTTAGATGTAGATTTGTATTTACGTATCGCAACAGAATTGTATTTAAAAAGAATCGTTATAGGTGGTTTTGAGAGAGTATATGAAATTGGTAAAAATTTTAGAAATGAAGGAATGGACAGGACTCATAATCCGGAATTTACTCTAATAGAAATATATCAAACTTACACTGATTTAGATGGTATGATAGAGCTTACTGAATCTTTATTTCAAAGTATTGCTAAGAATATTTTTAATCAAGAAGAATTCCAATTTGGAGAATATACTATTAATTTGAAGAACTCATTTAAAAAAGCTTCTATGCTTGATTTAATAAAAGAGCATACAGGACAAGATTTCAGTGATTTTGATCTTGATAAATTGAGAACTTATTTAGATAGTAAAAAGATTGAATATGATAAAAATGTAGGAGCAGGTAAATTAATAGCTGAAGTTTTTGATAATTTTGTAGAAAGTAAATTAATTCAACCAACATTTGTAATTGATTACCCTTTAGAAATCTCTCCCCTTGC
>JALNXV010000427.1 GCA_023230175.1 Candidatus Cloacimonadota bacterium | reverse complement strand
CTTATGGTTTAGGTGGATATTTTGTAATAACCGGAAAAATGGAATTGGGTGGATTGATAGCTTTTTCATTATATTTATCCTATTTAATTTCACCTATATCATTTTTTTATAGGTTAAAAACCAGTATTGCACAAATCAATGCCTCTTTTGAAAAATTAGAAGAAGTTCTTTCAATACCTGAAACACAAGAAGATAACGCTTACTTTGATATTTTAAAAAAAGAACAATATCTGATAAAATTTGATAATATTAGTTTTTCATATTCTGAGAATACTAAGGTTTTCAAAGATTTCAGCTTAGTACTTAAACCCGGCTGTATGGTAGCTATTTGTGGTAATTCAGGAGCAGGTAAGTCAACATTAATAAAGCTCCTTTTAAGGTTTCATAATGTTGACTTAGGAAATATTTTTATAAATGGTAAAGACATTAAACAATATAATCTTTCTTCATTACGTGAATATTTTAGCATAGTTCCTCAAGAATCCTATTTTTTCCAAGATACTCTATTTGAAAACTTTAAATTAGTTAAAGAGGATGTAACTGAAGAAGAATTAGATAAATATGCTGAGATGACAGGTTTATTAGATAAAATCCATTCTTTACCTGACAAATACAATACTGATATGGGTGACAAAGGGAATTATTTTTCAGGAGGAGAAAAACAAAGATTAAGTATTATTAGAGCTTTATTAAATAATAGTCCTGTAATAATTTTAGATGAATCAACATCACAATTAGATGCCGTTAATGAAAGAAAATTACTGGAAAGCCTAAAGCTAATTAATCAAGAATATCAAAAAACTATCATTATGGTAGCTCATAGACTGTCAACAATTAGTAAGTTTAATGAGATTATTGTTATTAATAATGGAAAAATTGTGGAAAATGGTAATCATCAGTTCTTAATGGATAAAAAAGCTTACTACTATCAGTTATGGAAAGAAACTGAACATAATCTTGAAAGCGAATAATATGACAATATTTAGGTTTAACAAAAGTGTATTGTTTTTAGTGTTTTCATTTATAGTATTTGCAAAATTACAAAGTATTTCTGTTGATGATTTTTTGAGAGTATCTCCCGATGATAAAGCAGAACCGAGAAATGAGATAAGGTGTGATATTAATTATGATAAAGACTTTTTATATTTTAATTGGTATGTAGAAATCGATTCTTTATTTTCAAAAGGACGCCCCGGTAAAAGAGATACTTATATGGAATCAGATTATCTGAGAGTTCAGGTTATTACTTCTCCGAAAGATTATTATGCTTATGTTTTTTTTGCCTTTCCATTTGGCAATCTTTATGATGGCATAAGAACTAAAGACTTAAACACAACTACTGATTGGAATAGCAATTATAGTTATAGTTGCGATATAACAGATAGTCTATGGGTAAGTCAGATGAAGATCCCTTTTGCTGATTTGCGTTTTACCGGTAAAGAACCTTATTCCTGGAAAGTTATTTTAAATTCATTCGAAGCAAACACAAACCACTTGTACTCATCTCCTGCTATAACAACCGGTTTGGGCACAAAATATTTTGAAGAAGGATTAGACCTGCTAATAACAGATAAAATTAACAAGAATCAAAATTATACATTAAAACCTTATATGTTATCCTCTTTTAATTTTAAAAACTCTAAAACAAAAGTAAATGCCGGGATAGATATTGAATACAAACCAAAGCCTTTTGTTAATGTAAAAGCAACAGTTAACCCGGACTTTACAGATACTCCTCTTGATGCAGAACAAGATATTTATAACCTTAGAAATGAACCTTTTTATAGCGATAACAGGTATTTCTTTACTGAAGATATAAATTCGCTTGATGTATCAAGTGATATTTTCTATACTCGCAGGATTATTCAACCGGAGTTAGCAGTAAAAATAAATGGCAATACCGATAATTACTCTTTTGGAGCTCTTTATGCTTTGGATAAAAATACTGATGAATCAAATACTTTTGGAGTTGTCTCCTTAAAACCCAAATTTAAAAACTTGGAAGTTAATATTGCAAGTATTAATATGCTAAACAAGAATGATAAAAACACAATTTTTCAAGTAAAACCAATATTAAACTTTAATAACAGGATATGGCTAAGTTGGTCAAATTACTATTCTTTTTTTGAAGATAAAGAGAATAATAAATTTAATGATATTTTTTCATCAACAGAAATGAAATTTGTCTTTGATAATAGTTACATTGATTTTAATACATATTATTATGGTAAAGATTTTATTGCAGAAATGGGTAGGATTTATGAAACCGGTTATTATGGAACGTACTTGTCTTATACATTTAATCAAGATAACATAAAAAAAATTAATAATTTATATTTCAATAACTGGATTAATTACTCATTTTATGATAATAATGATTTTAGAGGTTTGTTTTTAGGAGTAGATCAATCTTTGAATATTTATAATCATTTACAACAATCAACTTCAATGTATTACAACATTGAGAATTTTAATGATAAAAATTACCATAATAAAAAAGTTAATCTTGGTATGGGTTACTATAATTTGGGACAAATCAGGTATAATGTTAGTGTTGGTTTAGGGAAACAGCTGCTATATATGTTTGAAAGACTTAATTTATTTAGCGAGATAAATAACTCCTTAACTTATTCATTTAAAGATAATTTTGATTTATCTTTATCCGTAACAAATATGAGATATTATAATTTTAAAGATGGGGATGTTCAGTATATGGATAATGAGTATTATTATTTAAATTCCGATATATCATATTTTATCAATAAATCGATAAGCTTAGTTTCAGGAATAAGATATAATAATTATAATCAATACAATTATTCTGGACACCTTGGATTTTATAGTAATTTAAATGTGGAAATTGGGAAAATGCTTCTTTATTTTGGATATAATAGAGGTGAGGATAAATACATGAATAAATGGGAAGCATTGCATAACTTATTTTATCTCAAGGTAATAGTAAGTATATAATTTAAGTGAGAAACAAGAGACCTCCAAGATGGTTTAAACCATCCTGGAGGTCTCTTGTTTCTTGATTGTTCTAAGTATAAGTAATATATAACCGTTAACAATAAGAATCAGTGACTGATTTTGAGCAATTTCGATAATGATATAATGATTTTTAATTGCTCCTTTATTCCCTATAAATTAATTATGATTGATAGATATTAGTA
>JALNXV010000047.1 GCA_023230175.1 Candidatus Cloacimonadota bacterium | reverse complement strand
TTTGGTATCTTCATTATAATAAAACTTAGCATCTTCAAGCCTTGCACGCACAACCTTTTCATTACCTTGTTTGATAATTTCTGAATATTCCGGATTTCCATTTGAAATAAATACAAATTTATTAGTCAAATTATTATTTTTATCTAAAACACAAAAATATTTTTGATTCTGGGTTAATGTAGAAGTAATTATCTTAGGAGGTAAAAAAAGGTATTCTTCAGGGAAGCTCGCCATCACAGCTGTAGGAAACTCCACTAAATCTGTAACTATCTCCATTAATCTTTCATCAGGAAGCACCTTAATCTCACTATTAGAAAGAGCATTAATTTGCTTCTTTATCAAATCTTTTCTTTCATCTCTATCTGCAATAACTTTTACTTCTTTTAATCTCTCAGGATAATCAAACACATTTGTAAAATCTATATAATCATATTTCTTATCAAACCTGATTCCATAAGAAACATTACTCGATTTGATATTATTATACTCAAAATCAAGTATTTCATTATTATATAAAGCTAAAATCCATCTAATAGGTCTAGCAAACATAAACTTTGTCAAACCCCATTTCATTGTCTTAGGAAAAACTATACGTTCAATAGCATTCTTCATCATCACAGATAAAAGTTCCTTTGTAGCCTTACCTTTAACAAATTGCTTGATAGCGATATATTCACCTTTAGCACTTGATAAAATATAAATATCCTCTTCTTTAGCATTTGCTCCTCTTAAAAAACCTTGTCCGGCTTTTGTTAAATTACCGGCTTCATCGTAAGCAACACGCTTTGCAGGACCACTCTTTTCTATCTCTTCATCTGCCTGACAATCGTCAAGCCCTAAAACCTTTATTGATAGTCTTCGTGGAGTTGAAAATAACTCTATTGTTATATAATTTAATTTAAATTCTACTAAATCCTTTTTAAAACTTTCTTCTATTTTATCTATAGCATTTTTTATGTATGATGCAGGTATTTCTTCAGTTCCTAACTCAAAAAGAAAATTAATTTTATCCAAGATAGCCTACCTTTCAAATATTATATTCACTATGTTCAAAAAAATAAAACTATGAATTTATGTCCACTAATTTTTTTTGAATACTAATTTATTTAATTATAATCTAAATTATTAGTCTCAAATTTCAGAGACTGTCCTAAAATGCAGAAATGTTCTACAAGCTTCCAGCTTGTAGTTTCATAAAATATTAAATACCTATTACTTAAAATTTTGAGTGCAAGCAAGGATGCTTGCACAACGGTAGTTTTGAAACAATCTCGAACAAAGGCTATTAAAAGCTCGCATCAATGATAATTTAAACGATAAGTTATTTCCATAGAATAAACACGATAATTTAGGGAAACAACAAGGGACCTCCAAGATGCTTTAAAGCATCTTGGAGGTCCCTTGTAAACAACTTGTTAATAATATTATCATTATATGTAGCTAAACCACACTAAAACAGTTAAATATATATTTTAAACAAAAATCTTAAATAATTTCTCGGTAAAAGGCACAATCAAATCATCAGGAAAATCATATTGATTATTATGCAAATTTGCTTGATTGTCACCGACACCAAGCCCAATAAACATTGAAGGAAACTTATTTGCAAAATATCCGAAATCTTCTGACCAAGTAAAAGGTTTTTCTAAGATACTATAATCAAAATTATTATCTTCAAGTCTATTTAAAACTTGATGATATAAGCTTTCATCAATCACAACAGGAGGAAAGAAATCTGTTTCTAAAAACTCAAAGTTAAGTTTATTCCATTCAGCAATTCTTTGACAATTTTGGATAATCATTTGTTTTAAAAGTTCTAAATCTGAAAGCCTATATGCACGTAAAGTAATACCTGTTTCTGATTTATCGGGAGCAATACCAAAATTTTTACTTCCTAAAAAACTATAGATAATCAATGCCTGAGTATAAGAAACAGCCTCTAATTTTGAAGCAATTTGCTCGACAGATAAGATAGTGCTTGCTGTAGCTGCTACAGGAGAAATACCTTTTTCAGGTTCTGAAGCGTGAGCATTAATGCCTTGATACACAATCTTAAGAGCAAGAGAGGTTGCACAGAAAAGTTTTGAAGCAATAGCTATTTGACCTGCTTTTACTCCGGGTAAGTTATGATATCCATAGCAATAATCAATATTTAAATCATCGAGCACCTTAGAATCCAAAACATACTTTGCTCCTTCTCCGATTTCTTCAGCAGGTTGAAACAAAAGATAAATCTTTCCATTAAATTTAGCCTTAGCGATCTTTTTTGCAAGAGAAAGCATAATGGCAATATGTCCATCATGCCCACAACTATGGGCAATACCTTGATTAATTGACTTGTATTGCTTGTTTGTATTTTCGGTGATATTTACAGCATCTATATCAGTTCTAAGCAATATATTTTTACCTTGATTTTGCCCGTAAAAACCGGCTATCAAACCAGTTCTATCCAATTTTTTAAGATAATTTGGATTTAATTGACTTAAATAATCATAAATAATTTCTGTTGTCTTGAACTCATTAAAAGCCAACTCCGGATTTTGATGAATTGAATGTCTCAAATTTATAATTTCTTGCATTTATTACTCCATATTTTTAATCATAATTAATCAATCATTTTCTGTCTAAAACCAAGTTCTGTAGAAATTGTTCTACCAATTGAGGCAATTTTACCACTAATGCAATTTTTACAATCTTCCGGAGTATCATTAATACATATTTTACCCGGATATAATGCATAAAATTGTCGATATTCGCCTTCTGTAACATTAGGCATCACTACATTAGCACCACTTTGCAAAGCGATAATCCGCCCATTTTTATTTAAGGTTTCCATTGCAGTAGTTGCAGGAATGTTAATATTTGGGAGTAAAATTCTTGTGATAGCCATAACCTTAAGTGCTTGATAAAAATCCCCTCCCTTAGCATCTTTTAAAGGAGTATCTTCATTGGGGATGAATGGTCCAATACCAATCATATCTGCATCTATCTTTTGAAAAAACAATACATCATCAGCAAGAGATTCAAGAGTTTGATTAGGTAACCCTACAAGACATCCGCTACCAACTTCATAACCAAATCTCCGCAAATCATCTAAACATCTCAATCTATTTTCATGACTCATATACGGGTCAAGTTCTTCATAAAGTCTTTTATCTGTTGTCTCTATCCTTAACAAAAATCTATCAGCACCGGCATTTTTCAAAAGCTCATATTCTTTAGTTTCAAGTTCACCAATACTTAAGGTTACAGCTACATTATTTTTCTTGATTTCTCTTATGATATCTGCGAGGATTTCTGCAGTAAAAAAGGCATCTTCTCCACCTTGTAATACTATTGTTTTATATCCATAATTAACAGCTTTTTGAGCAAAATCAAGTATTTGTTCTTTACTTAAACGATACCTTTGAACATTTTTATTGCCTTTTCTAATTCCACAATAGAGACAATTTCTTTTACAAATATTAGTAAATTCAATCAGAGCTCTAAGATGAACTTCATCGCCGACATATTTATGCCTTACTCTGTCTGCAGTATCAAACAAATCTTGATTTATCGTATCATCAGCAAGCAAGCTGACAATTTCCTCTCTTGTTAATATATGGCTTTGTTCCGCATTTTCTAAAATTTCTAAATTTTGTTTTAACATTATTTATCCTTTTTTATCTTAAAATCTAATAATAATTCTGATTTTAGCTAACAAATTTACTCAATTTTTTCTTGTAATCATTCTTTTTGGTTTTTCTTTTATGTCAAGATTTATCTCTATAAAGCTATTAAATATTTATATTGTGCAAGTATTTTTTAGAGGCTGTTAAATAATATTAAACATCAATAAACATTAGCGAGTTATGAAAAAATCTTGTTTTTTAATCTTTTCATTTGAGATAAATTCTATAATTATTTTATTAGGGACACATATTATCGGTTCAGAATCAGACCATCCCTGATGTACACAATGTTGATTTTTACAAGTGGACTTTAACATCCTAACTTTACCTTGCTTGATTTCAAGCACCGCAAGAGAATCAATATCAATTACTTTATTCTGATTTAAACTTTCTCTAAAAAGCACCTCTTGATTATGTCTTACCACTATATCAGAGGCTTTATCTTTTGAGAATAGCCAAAACAAACTCCCAAAAGCACTCAAGAAAATTATACTAATAAGTATTATATCAGCTTTTGTTAAACTCAAAAATAAAAATAACGACTTAACTGCTTTAATAATATTTCTAAACATTAAAAATTAAAATACTCCGTATATATACTGCCCGCAATTTGGACAAATATTACTCTTTAAAAAACTTACTTGATTAACTCTATCTATTAGTAGAGAATTACAATGAGGACAGTAAGTATTCAACATTAATAAATTATCTTTTGCAATAACATTACCGGGATAAACAAAAGGTAATTCCTGTTTAGCCAACTTAACAAATTCAAATATTTTTTTTTCACTCGTCGCAGGTAGATTTAATTTATATCGGGGGAAATACCTACTAATATGCAAAGGAATATCTATTTCATCAGGCATTTTAGAATTTAAACTCTTCACAAAACTAATCAATTCTCTCATCTCTCCTAAATCATCATTTTGTGTCTCAATAATCATAGTAGTAATTTCTAAGTGTATATAATTAACAGCTATCTTAATCGTCTCTAAAACAGGCTGTAATCTACCACCACATAAATTTTGATAAAACTCTTCGCTGAATGCCTTCAAATCAATATTCATAGCAGAAATAAGAGGGAGTAGCTCCAATAAAGGCTCTCTATTGATATATCCATTTGTAACTAAAACAACCTTAATGTTATTTTTTTTAAATAAAACTGCACAATCATAAATATACTCATACCAAGTAAATGGCTCTGTATAAGTAAAAGCAACCATAGCAATATTATGTTTAACACACAAACTAAGTAATTCTTCAGGACTTATATATTCAGTTGGACACTTCAGCTGAGAAGAAGTATAATTCTGACAAAATTTACAAGAAAAATTACAGGAATTAGCTCCAAGAGATAAAATTTTAGCAAAAGGATAAAAATGATACAAAGGTTTCTTTTCAATCGGGTCAATAGCTATACCTGTAGTTTTTCCATAATTTAAAGCATATAGTTTATTATCAATATTCTTTCTTGCCCTACAAATTCCAAATTGATTTTTCTTTATAATACAATTATGAGGACATAAGAGACATTCAACCGAATCCTCCGAATACGCTTTCCAAAACTTTGCTATTTTATCCATTCAATTATAGCATTCCAGTGTTTATCAAGAGAATCTTGATTTTCAAGTAATATTTGCTTGCCTTTTTTCCCAATACTAATACGATTTTCTATATTTTTAAATATTACATATATGTCATTCTGTAACTTATCAGCATCTGAAATAATAATCGCCTTATCTTGTAATAATTTTTCTACAGTACCGGCACAAGATTGATGATGAGGACCCATTATAACAGGTTTTTCATACCAAATTGCCTCTAAAGGATTATGCCCTCCATAATTATAAAAACTTCCTCCAATAATAGCTAAATCAGACAAGGCATAAGCTTGTGGTAAGACACCCATCTCATCCATAATAATTATTGGGTTCTTATTATCAGAATCAGAAAACAAGCTGTATTGATTTCTATTAAATATAGATAAAACTTCCGGGATTCTATGCAAATGTCGAGGGGCAATAATCATTTTTAAACGAGGGATTAAGGGATATAAATAATCAAATACCTTTTTCATCAATATCTCTTCACCTGGTCGAGTACAACCAAAAGTAATAACAAAATCATTAAAACTATAATTCCATGCTTGTCTTAATTTTGGTATATCATGGTCCGGTAAAGAAATTGTAAATTTAAGATTATTAGCGTTAATAACATTTTTAAACTTTAACAATCTAAACTTTTCAGCATTCTTCTCAGATTGAGCACAAATTAATTTAATACTACTAAACTCTTTTCTCAAAAACCAACGTAACATATTGTATCTCTTATATGACTTTTGAGATAACCTTGCATTTATCATTAAAACAGGCACATTTTTTTTATAGGCTTGATTTAACATATTTGGCCAAATTTCAGTCTCTACCAAGATAATTAAAGCCGGCTTAAAAGTATTAAATGCCTTTTCCATAATATGCTGAATATCTAAAGGAAACTGATGAACAATCAATTTACCACTTATGGTATTAGCTGCCTCCAATCCTGTTTTTGTGACACAGGTTAACATAAATGTCTTGTTATTATATGTTTCGATTAATTTTTTTATAATTGGTTTAACTGCATTAACTTCCCCAAGAGAGGCAGCATGAATCCAAATAACATTTTCAACATTTAGAGGTCTAAAACTTGTTCTTTGCTTAAAATTATGCTTTCTAAAAAAAAAGAAAAGAAAAGGGTAAAATATATAATACACCAAGCTTGTTAAAATTTTATAAATAAACATCATTAACTTCCGAATAATTTAATAATCAAAATCTTCAGTATCATCCATTTTGAATGATACCATTTTTGTGTTACCACCATACTCTTCGAATTCTACAGTATCATAACTTCTAAATTTTTCAAGTATTTTATTGATTCTTTCAACAGATTGATCAATTCTGTTTAAGTATTTACTAATATCCTGTTTCAAAGATACTTCTTCTAATTTCATTTCTAACATCTCAAGATTAGCTTTCATAATCATCAATGGCTGATTTATTTCATGATTGGTTGTAACAACCATAGCCAAAGCAGTATTTTTTCTTTCCAGATTTAAAATTTCATCTTGAGCATTTTTAAGTTTTTTATACGACTCTTCTAGTTTATGTTTAGCTTTAACTTCTTCATCAATATTAGCAATAATGACAATTAAAGATTCAGGTTCATTTCTGGTATTATATATAGCTGAAACAGAAAAATCTGACCAAAAAATACCGTTCTTTCCTTTTAGCCTAATCTTTTCTCTAAAAGAATCAATTTTATCATCTCGTATTTGTTTACATTTCTCAATAAAAAAAATTCTATCTTTATCATCAATTAAAAAATCTTTTATATTGATATCGTTTAAAGAATTCATCATTTCATCGTTAGCTTCTAAATTTAACATCTCATACAAATTAGTATTTGCAGTTATTATATAACCTTCAAGATTAATTGAAGTTAATCCTATAACAGCATTTTCGAAGATAGCTCTGATTTTTTCTTCTTGCTCTCTGAGTATTTCTTGTGCTTTAATAAGTTTTAGTTGGGTACTGTCTCCAATGTTAGTTATCTTCATCATTTTTCTTAAAGATTTATAATAAGAATTTGTTATTCTTGAATAATTTTCTTTAAGTTCATCAAGAGATAAATTATCATTATTTAAATTTTGTAAATGAATTAGATATTCTTCAAATTCTTTTTTATAGAATTTGCTTAATTGCTCGTCTTTATCTAAGCGTGTTTCTAAATCTCTATCAAATAATTTAGGCATAAAACCTCGAGATTATTCTTCCTCAGAATATTCTATAAGTTCATAATCCAAAGATAAATCTTCCAACAATTCTTCTCCGGCTTCCATTACTTCATCATCATTTTCAAAGTAATACCAATTAACCTTAACTTTCCCGCCATCTTCAACATAATCTTCAAGAATATCAAACATATCCATAAAACATTTAGATGAGCTACTATTTAAGTAATTTAATTTGACATTAAAAATTATATCACCTTTAGTTTCTTCTATATATTTTTCCATCCATTTATTAAGTGGTTCAAAAAAACTTATAGCATCTTCCGGGTAAGAATTACCTACAAGTGAGAGTACGCCGGTTTCAGCATTAAAGTCAACAGACATTGTAAACTTGCTTCTTTCTAATAATAGATTTTCCATTAGTACTCCTTATCCAATTTTATAAAGAAACTAACAAAAGACATATTGTTTTCTAATTTCTTAACATTGAGTATAATATTTGAAGTAGCTTTACGTTTAATATCAATCAAGCCAACACCTGCACCTTTTTCATTTTCTTCACGCTTTTGTTTTAATTTATCTTTGCGTAATTGCTTAAGTTGATCCCCATCGAGTGAGTTTAAATAATCTATATTCTTTTTTAAATTGAGATAGACTTTATGTTCAATCACGTTACCGGATATTAAAGAATAATAAGATTCAAATTCATTAACCAGAACTATACCGGCACCAACAAGTTTATCATTAACAGTAATCTTTTCATAAGAATATCTGTGAATATTTTGAGCAAGTTCTACAAAAATAGAAAACATTTTTTTAGTTGTCTTTTGACGAGGGTCAGTAGATAGATTATTAGTCAACATCTCTGCTAACATTACAAGAATATCTTGCGTCAAAATCCCCTTAAACATCAAAATTGTCTTTTCAAGGCCTCCACTTGAATATAAATCAAATAAATCAGAATCTGTCATAACAAAATCTGTCTTTCCGTTTCCATTTATTAAGCTACTTTCTGACATTTAGTTAACTCCCTTTTATTTCAATTCTGACACCAATTATGGTAACATCATCTCTTTGTGGTTCATTTTCTGAATGGGTATTAAAATTGTCCAGTAAAATTTTTAATTGTTCTGTTGAGTCTTTATCTGACACATATTGCAATAAATGCTTTAATCGTCTGGAGCCAAACTTTTTATCTTGAGGGTTTGCTTGATCTACGTAACCGTCAGTAGTAAGATAAAGCATATCGTTTTGTTCTAAAGTGATTACTTGAGAAGTGAATATCCGTTTATCTTCTCTTTGTTTACCGCCAATACCTTTTCTATCGCCATTGACTTGTTGAAGTCTATGATTTCTAACAAAATACAAAGGTCTATTAGCACCTGAATAAACTAATTCAGTATATTCTTTATTAAATCTGCATAAAGAAACTTCCATTCCGTCATTAGAATGGCTATCTTCTTCATTTTGACACAGGACGGTTCTTACGCTTTCATGTAAATATTCTAAAATAGTAGATGGCTCGTACACATCATATTTATTAATAATTTCATTAAGAAGCATATTGCCTACAATAGAAAGTAATGCTCCCGGCACTCCATGTCCTGTACAATCAGCAACAGCCAAAAAAGTATAACCATGTACTTCAGTAAACCAGTAATAATCACCGGCAATAATATCTCGTGGTTTGTATAATATAAAAGTTTCAGGAAAATGCTCTTTTAAGAATGACTCTTGAGGTAAAATAGCAGTTTGAATTCTTTTTGCATAACGAATACTTGAGATAAGTTGATCAGTTTTTTCTTGTAATTCCTTTGTTCGTTCTTTTACTTCTTCTTCAAGCTCTTGATTTTTTCTGCTTAAGACATTAATACGCCAATGAATAAATAAATAAACGATAATTGCGAGCAAAAATACTATTATAAGTCTAAACCATAAGGTTTTCCAAAAAGGGGCTAAGATTCTAAAGCTTAGCGTATAAGCTTCGCTCATATTACCGGCATTATCTTTTGCTCTAACCATAAACCTATAAACACCCGGATTTAGGTTAGTATATCTAACGTTTCTTTCAGTGGTAAAGTTTGACCAACCGGGATCAAATCCAACTAAAAAATATTGGTATAAGACTCTATTTGGATTCCTAAACTCAACTCCGACAAACTTAAAATTCGCAGAATTATCATTATATTTAAAAACAAAATTTTGTTTTTCAATATCAACCGGTTTTTTAGTTGAAAATTCAGTTACATAAACTATTGGTGCTTTATGATCTAAGTACTCTTCATAAGGATTGATTCTAATCAAACCAAAGGTCGAGTTAAACCATAAAATTCCTTGTTCATCGCAATAAGCTCCGGAAGTTCTAATATCATTACCAATCAAACCATCTTCCTGAGAAAAACGTGTAACAAGGTTTGTTTTATTAATCTTAAACACGCCATTGATAGTTCCCAGCCAGATATTTCCTAATTTATCTTTAGTTGATGCCTTAATTAACTCAGATCCTTTAAGGTCTTTTTCAAATATCTTTTTAAAGCTATTTTCTTTTATATTAAATTCTATTAAGCCCTCTCCGTAAGTACTAATCCATAAAATATTTTCTGAAATCTGTTCCATAGAAACGACAGATGAATGAAAAACATCATCATCTATAGGATATGATTTAATAATTTTACCTTTTTTATTATAAATATCTATTGACTTTTTACCTCCTGCTGTCCAAAGGTTTCCATCTTTATCTTCAAAAATTGTATAAATTATGGTAAAGGCTTCAAAAGGGAAATATTCATATTTATAATTTTTATCATACTTCAAAAAGCCATAAATCGCTGGTATCCAAATATTTCCTTCGCTATCCATAAAAAAGCCTATAGTATAATTATTAAATTTTACAACGTCTTCCGGAAACATATTCTTAATTTTTCCGTCTTTATAAAGATAAATCCCTCCACCTATTGTACCTATCCAGATATTTCCATTAATATCTTTCCCTAAGCCCCAACAATCAAGATTTTGTAAACCATCTTTTTTATTATAGACTTTTACTTCACCATCAGGCATAATCCTGGACAATCCATAATCGGTCGTAACCCAAATTGAGCCATCATCTCCAACAACGGTATTAGTTGTTCCTGAATTACTCAATCCATTTTTATCCGTATAGTTAGTAACATTTGAAGTCACAATCATATCGACACCTGAACCATTAGTGCCCACCCATATATTTGCTTCACGATCGATAAACATTTTTTGTAAATTTATAGAGCTAAACCCATTTTGTACAGAATAAAAATGAGTTACTTTATCTGTTAGGCCATATTCAACCAAACCGTTTCTTGTCAAAACAAATAATTTATCTTTCATAAGAAAAGTATCATTAACTTTACTCAAATCGATATCAGGGGAAAATACCTTCATCTCAGTTTTATTAACTTTTTGATTATCAAAATCTAAAGCTAAAACTTGCCCTTTTTCATCTAATACAAGATATTCATTTTTATCGTTAACGGCATTATAAAATCCATCATCTTTTTTCTCATTAATCAGGGTCAAGCTTTTAGATTCGTATAATCTCTTAAAACTAAAGTCATCTATATTAAAAATTGTATAAATATATTGATGACTTTGGTTGTTAACATAATGATGCAAATAATGTTTTTTGCTCTCATCTAAGGTAATTATTTGAGTTAAAACTGTTTGATTGATAGGAAGATTTAATTTACTTAAAACCGGTACAACTTTTTTATCCTTTAAATCTATAAAATATCCATCCTTTTGCATACTTAAATACAGTAAATCTTCTTTAACAATTGAAATTACTGTATTCTCAGTAAATTGTTCAGGTAAGTTAATATCTTCATATCCTTTAACAAAATCTGTTTCTTTTATATCTAACACATATATCGCAGTATTTGAAAATGCATAAATATAAGCATCAACTGTATCATAGTAAGTGCTTACTCTGGCAACCTCATCACTAAACTTTAATGAAAAATACTCTTTATCAAAATTTTTAATTACCTTATCATTCTTTACTATCGAAACAAAATCATCTCCCAATAAATAAAAAACACCTTCATTCTCAAAAAAATTATTAACTTGATTAGACGGAAGACCGGAATTAATATTTAAATTTGTAAAATCATACCCGTCAAATTTCGATAAACCAGCTTGAGTTCTAAACCAAATAAATCCTTTAGAGTCTTGCAGTATCGACATAACTTGATTTTGTAATAGTCCATCCTGTGTGGTGTAATTCTTTATCGGTAAAGATTGAGAATACAAACCTACCATAAAAATCGCTAAGATAAAACCCGTAATTAAAACCCGTCTCATAGCTACCTCGTTTTTATATTAATTTATTATATAATAATATCTTTAATTAAAACCTTAGTCAAGTTTTTTCTTTTCTATAAAAAAAATTCATATAATCCAATTTATTGACAGCCTTCAAAGCCTCAAAAACCAATTTTTTATTTGATTTTATAAACCATTGAGCCAAAGCTTTTTGTAACCTTATCTCTCTTCCCTTTGGGACAAATATCCTTTTTTGAGAATCCTCATAATCCATTCCTGTATAGTACATCATTGTAGCTATTGTCATAGGAGTTGGTGTAAATTCTTGTATCTGTTCCACTTGAAGATTATGTTGTTTTAAAAAAATCGCCAAATCTAAGGCATCGTCAAGACTAGTACCCGGAAATCCAACTATTAAATAAGGAATAATATATTGTTTCTTTTCTATTTTCTTGCAAATATCTGCATATATACCTGCAAATTCAAGATATTTTTTTATAGAAGGTTTAAACATTTTCGTTAAAACATTTTCGGATATATGTTCAGGAGCAAGTTTCAGTAATCCTGAAGTATGGAAAACAGCCAAATCCTGAATAAATTCCTGTTGTTTAAGAGCTAAATCAAAACGTACACCGGAAGAAATAAATACATTATTAACTTTCTTAGATAATCTCGCTGCTTTTAAAACAGAAATATAAGGTTTTTCATTTACAACTAAATTATTACAAATCTCAGGATATAAACAACTTATCCTACTGCAAGTTTCAGATATATTAGCTTTACAAAACGTACCATACATATTTGCACTTGCTCCTGAAATATCTGTAATAGTCTTACGAAAATATTTCATAGTTGAAATCTTATTTATTTCACTTATTATAGAATCTTTACTACGAGATTGTATTGTTTTCCCTTGATGAAAACCAATTGTGCAAAAGCTACACCCACCATAACAACCACGATGAGATAAGATAGAAAACTTTATCTGTTCAAAGGCTTTTATCCTTTTACCTTTATATTTAGGATGAACATCTCTACTGAAAGGTAATGAATAAATAAAGTCAATCTCTTGTGTTGTAAATGGTTCAGCCGGTATATTATGTACAAAATATCTATCTTGGAATCTATAATATAATGTTTTAGTATTAAAAGATTCAGTAAATATTTTTGTCATCTCCCAAAATAATTGTTTATCTTTTATATCTTGATATGAACTGATTAATTCTGTTCCTTCAGGTTGTTCATTACTGATTATACAAGTACCTTTTATATTTTGTAAAGATTTATTTGTTTGAATAGCTTGAGCAATTTCCAAAATCTGACGCTCTCCATTACCGTAAACCAAGATATTTGCTTTTGAATCAAACAAAATTGAATTCCTAATTTTATCAGACCAATAATCATAATGAGGTATCCTACGCATTGAGGCTTCTACACCGCCTATTACAACAGGTACATCCTTAAAAAATTGCTTAACTTTCTGAGTATAAACCAAAATAGCTCTATCCGGTCTCAAACCTGTTTGCCCATTAGGAGAATAAGCATCTTCTGACCTTATTTTCCTCTGTGCAGTATAATGATTAACCATCGAATCCATATTTCCGGAGCTTATACCAAAAAATAAATTAGGCTTACCAAGCCTTTGATAATCATCGTCGGTTACAGGTTGATCTATAATTCCAACTCGATAACCCTGACTTATTAAATATCTACCAATTATTGCAGCCGCAAAAGAAGGATGATCCACATAGGCATCACCCGATACTAATATCACGTCAAGACTTTCCCAACCGTTGTCTTGAACTTCCTGCTGTGTCAACGGAATATAATTTGTTTTCATTTTTTAGTTATACATTAAGCTTAATAATGTTTATTGCTTGAACCCCTTTTTGTGTTTCCAACAAATCAAATTCAACTTTTTCATTCTGTTCTAACACTTTTAATTCATTTGGTGTTTTCGATACTATTGATTTCCAATGAGCAAAAAATTCTTTATTGTCTTCTGTAACAATAAAGCCATAACCTTTATTAGAATTAAACCATTTAACTTTCCCCTTCATAGGCATCCCTTTCTATTTAGTCTTTTTTATAAAACTAAACAATCTACACTTTATTTCATAATTACTTATAATTCAAACTATTTATTATTGTCAAGAATTTATTTTTTGTAATCTCAGATCTTAGATTAAATTACCAAGCCTTAATCTACTAAGAAAAAACAAGTACTTGCTTTTAACCAAATTTAATCTTATATTTTTATTATTGATATCTACTTAATAATACAGCCGAACTTGACTTACAACGAAGCGAAGCGAATGTGAGTCGAAAACGGTTGAAATGTTGTGCGAGCATCCTTGCTTGCACTCTTTATGCTACAAGCCGGGAGCTTATAGAACTCTTTGCCTCCAAGTCCCTTCTCGCCTTCTCGCCTACTCGACCAGGATGATCAACGTACATTGAGCTTCCGGCTCGATTATAATATTCTCGACCAAGATGGTCGAGCTACGATATTCGTAATTAGAGACTCAAATCCATTAAAATCATTA
>JALNXV010000046.1 GCA_023230175.1 Candidatus Cloacimonadota bacterium | reverse complement strand
GGGTTATCTTTACATTATATTTATGGTACAACACTAGCATCTTTGTTAGTTATTTGTGCCTTTTTAGTTGCTAAACCACATACTGCTCAAAGTATAAATAATTTTGTTTTTGGCGATACTAAAGAAGAAACTTTGGATATGTTATTGCTTTCCGATCATGATATTGATTTATCTAACTATCCTAACTCAATTCGGACGGTTTCTTCTGAAAATAATTCAACCTTACCTTTTATCGAAGAAGATAAATCTTATCTAATTCATAAATTCAAGGATCAAAATAACAAAACTTTAATCTATATCAGCGAAGTTAAAAAATCTCTTCAACCTAAAACCCTTTATTAAAATACCTAAGTTAATGCTATGAAATTTTATATTTTTTCTTTACTTCTATTACTGTGTCTAAATCTATCGGCTCAACAAGTATATTTAGGTATATATGTTATGCCTGCAACTCAAATCGAACTTAAACAAGCAAATTTGAGTTATGGGATTAAAATAGATTCAATTGTTCCTGATTCTCCTGCCGCTACTTCCGGACTAAAGAAAAATGACATTATCTATAAAATTAATTCCATTCTAATACGTTCCGAAATAGACTTGCAAAGATTTTTAACTCATTGCACTCCTGATTCAACAATTGAAATATTTATTTCACAAAATAAAGAATTTAAAAGTATTATTGTTGCACTCGCTGATAGGAATGATTTACATAAAGAATTATATATTTATAATTATATTCAAAACCCCTGGTTATTTATTGGTATGAATGTCGAGCCTATTTCACAGGGATTAGCACATTTGTTAAAGCTTGAAACCGGTATGCTGATATTAGATATTAGGGAGAATTCAATTGCTTCTTTTCAAGGATTAGAAGCCGGTGATATAATAATATCAATTAATGATATGCCTACTGTTAATGAAAATAGCTTAACTAAAGCAATGAATTTAGGTTTACAAAATCAACCTATGAAATTTTACCTTTGGAGAAATAGCGAAAAATTTACTAAACTTGTTAGCTTGAGTAATAGGCTAACAAATGATAATAATCAAAATTCTGATGAAATTTTTATTGTAGGACCTGATATTTACGATGTAGAACTCTATAGCTACTCAAAAGAAAAAATAAATATCTTACTTAATAAACCTAAATCCGAGCTTGAAGAAGATATTGAACGTCTAGAAAATGAAATTTATAAACTAAGGCGAAAAATAGGGAATCGTCAGTAATAAAGATTTAATGATTGTCTAATGAAACTTGTCTGAATTTTTTTCTTGCCAAAATAATGGCATTCTTTTTTTTTAAATCAATGTATTTTTAAATGACTTTAGTTTAAAGGAGTAATATATGTTACTAACTGAAGAAACACTCGATAATCTATATGATAAATATTCAAAATCAAAAGGGTTTCTAATCCCCTTATTACAAGAAGCTCAACAAATAGAAGGCTATCTCTCAAAAGAAATAATGCAGAAGATTTCACATAGATTTAATCTCAAGATTGCAGATATTTATGGAGTAGCTACCTTTTACAGTATGTTTCGCTTGAAACCTCAAGGACAACATACTATAAAAATTTGTAAAGGAACTGCTTGCCATGTTTCCGGTGCTGATCTAATAATTACTGCTGTAAAAAATAGTCTAAAATTGCAAACAGATGAAGATACTTCTTCAGATAATCTTTTTACTGTATCAGAAGTCGCTTGTCTGGGCTGTTGTAGTCTCGCCCCTGCTATGATGATTGACGATAAGACTTATGGAAATCTCAGCCCTGATAAAGCTTCAGCTATTGTTGAAGAACTTAAACAAAAATTCAGTAAATAAAGGGAGGTATGGTGAAACCTATTCATATTAAAATCGGTGTTGCAAGTTGCGGTATTGCTGCAGGTGCAGGTGAGATTTTTGATGTTGCCCAAGAGATAATAAAACAAAATGATATAGTTGGATATGTTACAAAAACAGCTTGTATCGGAATGTGCTTTGCTGAACCTCTACTTGAAATTTCATACGAAGGTGAAGAATCAATAATATATTCAAAGGTGCAAAAAGATGAAGTAGAAAAGATAATATTAGGTTTCTATAACCAAAAAATTGTAGATACGAATATTTTGTTAACTTCATATACTAACGAATTAGCTGATAAGGCAAGTGAACAAGAAACACTTAATTTTCAAAAGAGAATAGTTTTACAAAATTGTGGTATTATTAATCCTGAATCTATAGATGAATATATAGAAAATAAAGGGTATAAAGCACTTCAAAAAGTATTAAATGAATATTCGCAAAATCAAGTCATTGATCAAATTACTACATCAGGATTAAGAGGAAGAGGAGGAGCAGGTTTCCCAACAGGACTTAAGTGGAAACTTGCCAAAGATTCTAGACCGGGTGAAAAAAAATATATTATTTGTAATGCTGATGAAGGTGATCCGGGAGCTTTTATGGATAGAAGTGTCTTAGAAGGTGATCCTCATGCAGTAATTGAAGGAATGATTATTGCCGCTTATGCTATTGGTGCTGATGAAGGATATATTTATGTTAGGGCAGAATACCCTCTTGCAATAAAACATCTTCAAATAGCTATTCACGAAGCTTACGAAATGCATTTTTTAGGTCAAACAATTATGGGGCATAATTTTAACTTTGATTTGCATATTAAGGAAGGTGCCGGAGCATTTGTTTGCGGAGAAGAAACAGCTTTGATTGCCTCTATTGAAGGTAAAAGAGGAATGCCTTCAATAAGACCACTTTATCCCGCTCAATCAGGTTTATTTGGACAACCAACTAATATAAATAATGTTGAAACCTTTGCTAATATTGCCAGAATAATTCTTATGGGAAGTGAAAACTTTGCAAAGTTAGGGTATAATAAAAGTAAGGGTACTAAGGTCTTTGCTTTAGCAGGTAAAATTAAAAAATCGGGTTTAGTAGAAGTTCCAATGGGTATAACTTTAAGGGATATTATTTTCAAAATTGGCGGAGGAATGAAAACAGATAGTCCTTTCAAGGCAGTTCAGATGGGAGGACCTTCAGGGGGTTGTATTCCTGAAGCCTTGTTAGATACTAAGGTCGATTATGAATCAATAAATCAAACAGGAGCT
This sequence comes from Candidatus Cloacimonadota bacterium, assembly GCA_023230175.1. Lineage (GTDB taxonomy): Bacteria > Cloacimonadota > Cloacimonadia > Cloacimonadales > WRIO01 > JALNXV01. Next base: position 11,190 of record JALNXV010000046.1, on the reverse strand, counting down.
ATTATGGGTTCCGGTGGTATGGTTGTTATGGATAATACTACTTGTATGGTCGATGTAGCAAGATTTTTTTTAGCCTTTACTCAGAAAGAATCTTGTGGTAAGTGTACCTTTTGCCGAGTTGGAACAAAAAGAATGCTTGAAATTTTAACTCGTATCACCGAGGGCAAGGGAGAATTATCAGACATAGATTTATTGGAAGAGTTAGCTGAGAACATTACTCAATCTTCTTTATGTGGTTTAGGGCAGACAGCTCCAAATCCGGTTTTAACTACATTGAAATATTTTAGACAAGAATATGAAGCACATATAATACATAAAAAATGTCCTGCAAAAGTTTGTAAGGCATTGATTAGTTATAATATAATTACTGATAACTGTGTGGGATGTACAGCTTGTGCGAAGGTATGCCCTGTTGGATGTATTTCCGGTGAGATAAAAAAGCCCCATATAATTGACCAAAATAAGTGTATCAAATGTGGTGCATGTATGAATGCTTGTAAATTTAAAGCTATTGAAATTAATTAGGAGTAGGTTCTTATGATAGATATAATATTAAATGGGAAAAAGATTAAAGCAAAAAAAGGACAAACAATTTTAGAAGTAGCTAACGAAAATGGCGTAGAAATCCCAACCCTTTGTCATGATAAGGAATTAAATCCTTTTGGTTCTTGTTGGGTATGTGCTGTAAAAGTTGTTGGTAAAAAAGGATTTGTTACAGCTTGTGGTACTGAAATTACTCCTAATATGGAAGTTGAAACCAATAGTAAAGAAGTATATAATGCTCGTAAAATGGCTTTAGAATTACTCCTTTCTGATCATTATGCAGATTGTGAAGCTCCTTGTATGATTGCTTGCCCTGACAATGTTGATGTTCAAGCTTATGTTACAGCGATTGCGAATAAGCAATATCACGAAGCAGTAAGAATAATAAAAGATAAATTGCCAATGCCTTTATCTATAGGTCGTGTATGTCCTGCTTTTTGTGAAAAGGAATGCCGAAGAACCTTGGTTGATGAGCCGATTGCTATAAGGCAATTAAAAAGGTATGCTGCTGATAAGGATTTAAATGATTATTGGCAGTGGGTTCCTCAAAAAGCTGAAACAACAGGGAAAAAGGTTGCCATTGTTGGAGCCGGACCATCCGGTTTATCTTGTGGATATTATTTGAGTTATCAAGGATATGAGGTTGACGTATATGAGACTGCCCCAAAAGCCGGTGGCTGGTTGCGTTATGGCATTCCGGAATATAGATTACCTAAAGAAATATTAGACAAAGAGATTGAGTTGATGTGCTTAGCCGGTATGAAAATTTATACAAACAAAGAAATAGGTAAAACTCTTGGAATAAGTCATCTTTCAGGTAATTATGATGCAGTTTATCTCGCAATAGGTGCTCAAAAAGCAGTTGGTATGCCTTTAAAGGGAGTAAATCTTAAAGGCATATATCTTGGTGTTGATTATTTAAAGAGTGTTGCTTTGGGGAATGTACCTACAACCGGTAAAAAAACTGCTGTAATTGGTGGTGGAAATACTGCAATAGATTGTGCCAGAACTGCCCTGAGACTTGGTAGCGAAGTGACAATAATTTATCGAAGGACAAGGCAAGAAATGCCTGCTGAAGAATTAGAGATTATTGCTGCTGAAGAAGAAGGGGTAAACTTTATGATGCTTAGCAATCCTGTTGAGTATCATGGTAAAGAGAGTTTAAGTAGTGTTAGTATAGAAAAAATGAAACTTGGTGAGCCTGATTCTTCAGGTAGAAGAAGGCCTGTAGGTACCGGTGAAATAATTAATCTTGAGTTTGATACTGTTATTGCTGCTATTTCACAGATACCGGATGTGAGTTTCTTATCAGAAGATATCAATAAGATAAATGAAGAGATTTTGCCCTTAACTAAGTGGTCCACTGCTGAAGTTAATGAACAAAATATGTTTACGGGAATTAAAAATATATTTGCCGGTGGAGATTTTAGAAGAGGCCCTGCAACAGCTATTGAAGCTATTGCTGATGGTAGGATAGCTGCTGAGAATATAGATATGTTTTTACAAGGAAAAGAGTTTGCAGATAATAAAAAGAGATTTGATTCAAAAAAGGAAAAATTATTAAATTTAATCAATCCTGAACATTACGCTCAATATGAAAAAGTTGATAGAGTTAAAATGCAGGAATTGTCTGCAGAGATTAGAAACAAAAACTTTGAAGAAGTTGAATTAGGTTTTACAGATATTGAAGCAATAAGTGAGGCAAAACGCTGTTTGGAATGTTCTTGTAAAGTAAATGAGACTTGTCAACTAAGAAAGTATGCCACTGAATATGAAGTAGATATTGAAACTCTGACAGGTGATAAGAATGTACATCCTATAGATGACAGTCATCCTTTTATTAAGAGAGATCCAAATAAATGTATTAAGTGTGGAAGGTGTGTAAGGATTTGTAGTGAAGTTCAAGGTGCAGGAGTCTTAGGCTTTATGTTCCGGGGTTTTGTGACCAATGTCGCTCCTGAATTTGGTGAAAGTTTAACAAATACTACTTGTGAGTCTTGCGGTAAATGTATAGCTGTTTGTCCGGTAGGAGCTCTTACTGCCAAGCATATTTACAAAAAATCTACACATTTAAGAGGAGATATAATATATCAAAATTGTACTTTATGTGGAACCGGGTGTAAGATTCAAATTGACGTAAATAGTAATTCAATCAGAGAGATATCAGAACCTCAAGAAGAAAAAGAATTAAGTTTTAATGATAGAAATTTATGTTATTACGGTCGATTTGGATGGCAAATATTTGAAGATGAAAAACGTATTACATCTCCGCAGATAAAGAAAAATGGCAAATGGGAAAAAGCAACGTATTCAGAACTTAAAAGTGTTATTTATGAAAATTATTTAAAGTTTGATACAAGATTTGCTTTTATTTCGGCAGAAGCTTCGCTTGAAGAAATGTTGATAATGAAACATATCGAAAGTAATAAAAATTTTAAGTTGTATTCAGCTATTAATAATATTGAGCCGTTTAAGAATATATGTAGAACTAATTTTGATAATTTTTCTTATGATAAATTAAATAGTGCAGAAAATATTGTAATTTTTGCTAATGTAAACAGTACTATAAGGACGCTTTGTCGTTCTGCTCAGAGAAATGGCAGTAAGTTATATTTAATTAATCCCCAAGAAGATAGTTTTGATTATTCTGAGGCATATTTACGTTTTGCTGATGAGATATTTAGAAATAAATCAGATGATATTTTTAAAGGTATAAGGGAAAAATTATCAGAAAAAACAATTATTATTTATAATAACGAGGGTATTACAGTTACAGGAGTAAGGCAGATTTGGGAATTTGCCTTAAGTAAATGTGATATAACAAATGGTTATGGCGTATTTATGACTTCATCTTTTGCAAATTATAGAGGCTTATGTGCAACTGAAATTCCTTATTATGGTGGAAGTATTAACGAAGAATCAATGATTATTTGTTATAAACATCCTGTTGTAAGGCCAAATAATAAATCTTTTGTAATAGAGTTTAATACAATATTTGATCAAGACAGTGATGCAGATATATTTATTCCTTGTCCTTCATATCTTGAGATAGACGGTACTTATTTATCTGATAGTAACGAAATTAATTTATTGGGAAATCCTAAAAAATCAAATCTATTACATTTGATTTTAAATCTATTATATGAAACAAAATTAATTTCTCCTGCTTATGCAGAACCTTCATTATGGAATTTAAAGACACAAGAATATCTTGAAACCTTAAAGCGTAATGAATTAAGTAATGATGAATTATTGAAGTTATTAGATATAATCAAAGATGATATGGGTAAGAGGGCAGTTTTGCCGGAATATTACAAATTAATGGATAATTTAAAATAATAAAAAAGGGGAGTTAATAACTCCCTTTTTTTTGTTTGTCTGATCCTATCAGTTTTTTATTTTATTGCTTTTTTAATTGCGATACATTTATCGAGTATTTCAGGCATAACAGTGAGAGTTAATTGAGTGTTGGCGTCGCTAAGAGCTTCGGGCGGATTAGGATGAGTTTCAATGAATAATCCGTCAACATACCCGGTTGCGATAGCTGCTTGAGCAAGCATAGGAGCAAATTCAGGAGTTCCGCCGGTTGTTTTACTTAACGATGGTCTTTGCATACTATGGGTTACGTCATAAATAATAGGGTAAAGATTAGATTTCATTAAGGCAAAGCTTCTGAAATCTACGACTAAGTTATGGTAGCCAAAGCTTGCCCCTCTTTCGGTGAGCATAACTTTAAAATTATCATTAGTAGTTACTTTTTCTACTTGTAGATGCATATCTTCAGGAGCGAGGAACTGCCCTTTTTTGATATTGATAATTTTGTTAGTTTTTGCTGCTTTAGCAATAAGAGCGGTTTGACGGCACAAGAAAGCAGGTATTTGGAGTATGTCAGCTACTTCAGCTACTTCATCAACCTCGAAAGTCTCGTGAACATCTGTAAGGATAGGAAGGTCAAAGGTGTCTTTAATTTTTTTTAATAATTTTAATCCCTTTTTGAGTCCCGGACCTGAATAAGAATGTACGGAAGTTCTATTTGATTTTTCAAAGGAAGATTTAAATATAAAGGGTAAGTTTCGTTCATAAGTAATTTTTTTTAAATACTCTGCAGTTTGCATCATTAGGTATTCATCTTCAATGACACAGGGTCCGGCTATCAGGAAAAAAAGTTCCGGATGGGTCAGCATATCATAGAGCTGTTCTGAATTTACCATTTTCAATCCTTTCGTTTAAAAGTTAAAAATTTAAGGCAGTTGAATAATGTTGTTGTGCGAGCATTCTTGCTTGCACTAAAAAACCTTAAGTGATAGGTATTCAATATTTTATGAAACTACAAGCTGGAAGCATGTAGAACAATAATTGAAATTATTCAACAGTCTCAATTTATATACACACTATATTTCCAAAATGTATAAATCAGAAAACCTGTCCAGCAAAATTTTGAATATTTTTTCATATAATTAGCAAAATTATTTTCATTTTTTATTTGACAAGAGATGTATGAAATATAATCATAACTTTATTAATTTTATATAAGGGGACGTCATGAGTTTTGTACATTTGCATAATCACACACAGTATAGTATTTTAGATGGTGCATGTCGTACAGATAAAATGGTTCAGATGGCTAAAAAAATGGGTATGACTGCTGTAGCTATGACAGACCATGGAAATATGTTTGGTACGGTTGATTTTTATAAAAAAGCAATGAAGGCAGGTATAAAACCCATTATTGGCTTAGAAGCTTATTTGGTTGAACACGATTATGAGCACCCTGAAACAAAAAATGATACCAGATATCATTTAGTGTTACTTGTAAAAAATACGATTGGTTATAAAAATCTGATAAAGTTGAGTTCTTACTCATATACTAAAGGTTTTTATTACAAACCGCGTATTTGTAAGTCATTATTAAAACAATATAGTGAAGGTTTGATATGTATGTCTGCTTGTATTCAAGGAGAGGTACCGCAAAAACTTTTAAAAATCAGTAAAGAAAAGGCTAATGAGGCAGTAGATTTTTATAAAGAGTGTTTTGGTGATGATTTTTATATTGAGATACAAGATCATGGATTGAATGATGAACGTAAAGTAATGCCTGAATTAATAAAGCTTGCCAAGGAGAGAAATATACCATTAGTATTGACTAATGATTGTCATTATCTTGAGAAAAAAGATGCTGAAGCACATGATGTATTATTATGTATTCAGACAGGGAGGAATGTTTCTGAACCCAATAGGATGAAGTATCCTCATAATATGTATTTTAAGTCAGAGGAAGAAATGAGAAAGTTATTCCCTGATTATCCTGAGGCTGCAGATAATACAAACCTTATTGCTGAGAAGATTAATTTTGAATTAGCATATAAAGATTTTTTACTCCCCAAAATTGATATTCCAGATGATTTTAAGACTCAAGCAGATTATTTGAGGCATTTATGTTTCAAAGGTGTAGAAAAAAGATATGGCAAGTTGACAGATGTTATTGAAGACAGGATAAATTTTGAATTAGGTGTGATAAAAACAATGGGCTTTGACGGCTATTTTTTAGTAGTTAAAGATTTTATTGATGCAGCAAGAAAGAGAGATGTCCCTGTTGGACCCGGTAGAGGTTCGGCAGCCGGTAGTATAGTTGCATATTTACTTGGCATCACACAATTAGACCCTTTGAAGTATAATCTTTTTTTTGAAAGATTTTTAAACCCGGAACGTATAGGTATGCCGGATATTGATATTGATTTTTGTGCACATGGTCGTGCACAAGTCATAGATTATGTTATTGAAAAATATGGTAGAGAGTCGGTAACACAGATTATTACTTATGGTACTTTAGGGGCAAAATCTGTTATTAAGGATGTAGCTCGTGTGATGGAAGTTCCTGCTGTTGATGCTAATAAATTGACAAAATTAATGCCGTCTTCACCAAAGATAAGCCTTGATGATTGTATTGAACAGTCAGCTGAATTCGCAAAAGCAATAAGCTCAAATAACCTCTATAAGCAAATCTTTGATTATGGAAAGGTTATAGAGGGCTTGATTAGGCAAATAGGTGTTCATGCCGCAGGTGTTGTGATTGGACCCGGAGATTTATCTGATTATGTGCCTTTAGCAATAAATACTCAAAAAGATGGAGAGCCAATAGTTTTAGTTCAGTATGAGGGTAAGTGGTTAGATGATTTAAAGATGTTAAAGATGGATTTTCTCGGGTTAAAGACACTTACAATCATTAAAAGGGCAGTTGAGTTAATAAAGAAATATAAAAATGTTGATGTAGATATTGAAAATGTAGATTTGAATGATAAAAAGAGTTATGAGCTTCTTTCTATGGGGCAAACTGATGGAGTTTTTCAATTTGAATCTGCCGGAATGAAAAAGTATTTGTGTGATTTAAAGCCAAACGTATTTGAAGATTTAATTGCTATGGTGGCTTTGTATCGACCCGGACCAATGCAGTTTATTGATTCTTTTATTCAGAGAAAGCATGGTAAGGAAAAGGTTACCTTTAGTCATCCATTATCCGAAAATAGTTTAAAAGAAACCTATGGCGTTACTGTATATCAAGAACAGGTGATGCAGATTTCTCGTGATATGGGAGGCTTGAGTGGAGCTGAAGCTGATATGTTACGTAAAGCTATGGGTAAAAAAGATATGGCTTTAATGAATAAACTAAAAGAAAAATTTACGTCGGGTGCTTCACAAAAAGGTGTTAAGGACGACATTATTGAAACTATTTGGGCAAATTGGTTAGAATTTGCCAAGTATGCTTTTAACAAAAGCCATGCAGCTTGTTATGCGTTTGTCGCTTTTCAGACAGCATATCTTAAGGCACATTATCCTGTTGAATATATGACTGCCTTGCTTTCCTTGGAAGATAATCCTGATAAAATACCTCAATTTATCGATGTTGCAAGAAAGATGAACATAGAGATTTTGCCTCCTGATATCAATAACTCTGAAAAAGATTTTAATATTATTGAAAATAAAATCTTATTTGGACTTAGTGCAATCAAGAATGTCGGACAAGCTGCTGTATCAGCAATCTTAATAGAACGTAAAGAAAATGGTAAATTTGAAAACTATTTTGATTTTGCTGATAGAATAGAAAGTTCTGCTCTTAATAAAGCTGTTTTAGAATCATTGATTATGGCAGGAGCAATGGATAGTTTAGAAGGTAATAGAGCTCAGAAGTTTGAAGCTATTGAAAATGCTTTATATTGTGCTTCTGTAAATCAATCTTACAGAAAAAGCGGACAAATGACCTTGTTTGACTTTATGCCTGAAGAACAAACTCAGACTTGTGCTCCAAAGTTTCCCGAGGTAAAAGAATGGGACTATTTAACTAAATTAGAAAATGAAAAAAAGGTTTTAGGTTTTTATATTTCGGGACATCCTTTATCTGAAGTTAAATATCTGATGGAGTTGTTTACTAATATTAATACCAGAGATGCTTTGCTTGAAAATACTCAAATCCCTTCTGTGATTAAGATTATTGGGACGGTAGTCAGTGTCTTAACTAAAAAAGATAAACGTAATAATAACTTTTTTGTTGTAACTATGGAAGACCTTTATGGTAAATTTGAGTTTACTTTATTCAATTCTTTATTAGAAAAATATAGATCTTTAATGATACCCGGTAATAAGTTATTTATTGTCGGTACTCAAAGTAATTTTCAAGCTAATAACAATTCCGGTATGCTTAGGATGAATCCTGATAAGATATTTACCTTAGAAGAATTAGAAGAAAATGCAACCGGAGATCTTAATATCTTACTCAATGAACAGGATGTAAATACTGAATTTGCTAATTTTATCTTAGAATATTGTAAATCAAACCCAGGACAATTTAATGTATGTTTTAAGGTAAAGACAGAAAAATTTAAAAATCTTGTTTTGCACCCAAGTAACTTAAAACTTCATCCAACAAAAAACTTTTTAATAGAAATTAAACAAAAGAGAAAATTAGCAATGTATTGCCAGTTTGAGATATAAAATGAAAAAGCTGTTATTGATTTTAAGTTTTATTCTATTTATAATAGTTAATCTTAATTCTCAGATATTGCTTTATGAAAATTTAGGGGAATCAACATCCTTTAAAGTTTTAATTCCTTCAGACATTTGTAATTTTAAACACCCAAAAATAACTACTTTAAAATTAACAGTTGAAATTTATCATAAAGATGTTTTAATGCTTAGCCGGTATTTATTAGTAGATTGGCATTATATTGAAAACTTAAAGCATACAGAATATTTAGTACATCTCTTTAATGAAAAACTTTATCCGGGTAGTTATGAAGTAAAGATTAAAATTCAAAATGAAATTCATCGTGTTAATGTGGAAAAAAGATATCCTCTAATAATAGATAATCAAATGATAAAAAGCTCAAACATTCATATATTAAAGTATTATAATAATAATTTATTGTATCCAAGTCGGCTTTTTTGGCAAGATCAGGCAGATTCTGTTTATGTGCAGATTGATTTAGCAGAAAATCCTGTCAAGATTGATCTTAATCATAATGAGAAGCTTTTAACTAGTCTAACTCCTGCTAAGAATGTATTTCAAAAAATTGACCTTGAGATGGATGAGAACATAGAAAATATTTTTACCGTAAGAGTGTATTTTGAAGATGAAATAATCTTTAAAAATTTTAAACCATTTACTAAATCTATACTAATTTCACAAAATTATTCTTATAGAAAACAGTTGCAACAGCTTAGATACGTTATGTCTCAAAATGAATATGAGTTTATTAGAAGACTTAATGATGATGAATTACCTTATCAAATTGAGCTATTCTGGAGAAAAAATGACCCATCTCCTCAAAAACTTCATAATGAATTAAGAGAGTTATTTTATGATCGTGTAAAATATTCGGATGAAAATTTTGCTATCAAAGGCTATCTTTCAGGATGGCAAACAGATAGAGGTATGATATACATAAAATATGGAAAGCCTGATGAAATACAGACTGAAAGTTTTATGATTGGTAAATATCCTGTAATAATATGGATATATTATTCTTTGGATAAGAGGTTTTATTTTGATGACAAGAAAGGATTTGGATTCTATGAATTACGTGAAAATTGGTATAATAATTAGCATATTATTGCTAAGTTGGACAGGTGATGTACTTTTTGCACAACAAGAAAATGCAGAGGAAAGCTTGATTTCTGAAGGTTCTTTTTTTGAAAATATCGTTAGCAGACGTCGAGTGTTGTTTGTTAAAACAGAGTTATTAAGATTTCTAAATGACAAAGGACAGACAGAATTTAATTTAAATTACAAAATCCCTAATAATGAGTTGCAATTTATTGAGACAGAACAAGGCTGGATATGTTCATTGAGTATTGAATTTAATATCTATAAAAATGGTAATTTGGTTAGTCCTAATAAATTTGACCATTTTGCCGGTGCGGGAACTACTGCAATTGCTCAATCTGCCAATCATTATGTGCTTGATAAGATCTCATTAACTCTTGGTAAACCGGGATTTACTGCTGAATTAAAGATTGTTGATAAAAATTCCAGTACAAGCCACATAGAAACTTTTGACTTATCTTTACTTGACAATTCTGTTTTAGTAAGTGATATAGAAATATCTCACGGTATTTCAACAGAGCTTAGTCCGGCTTTGGAAAAATTTCAAAGAAGTAAATATCAGTTTTATGTAGATCCTAATCCGGTTTTGGATTCAAATAACAAGGACTTTATTGCTTACTATCAAGTCTCAAATATATCAGCCGGTGCTGATTCTTTACATAGATTTTTTGAATATGTAAGAGTAATAAAAGACTCAGTCGTTGTCTGGAAAGCTGAATTTAATAATACTGTTGAATTTCTCCCTTACCCTGTTATTAAAAAAATACCATTAAGTCAATATGAACCGGGTTTATATACCCTTAAAGTAGAAATTGTAGATCCCAAATCACAAAAAAGTGAGATAATTGAGAAGAATTTTTCTGTTACTCGTAAATATATAGTATTTACTCAAAGAATATTTTCTGATGATGAAGATGAATTTGCCTTAATAAGCTATTTTATTGATAATAATCAAAAACGTATCTGGAGAGGATTAGAAAGCGATGGTAAGAAAAGATTTATCGAAAGATTTTGGACTGCCAATAATCCAAATCCCAATAGTGAATCAAATCAATTTTTGGATGTTGTAAGACTTAGAGTTAATGAGGCTAATTGGAGATTTTCATATCATAGAGATGGTTGGAAAACTGACTTAGGTAGAGTTTATATCAAACTCGGCAGCCCTGATGAAATTGATAAATCTACCACAGGAGCAGACGCTCATTATTCAAGAAAAGATTTTCAGATTTGGAAATATCATAATTTAAATAGAAATTATTTGTTTTTTGATTTTCAAGGTAATGGAAATTATCAGTTGATTTATTCTAAAAATGATGAAACTGAAAGATCTGATAATAACTGGAAAACATACTTTGAAGAAGAGTTTGACACTTCAAGAGTAGAAAACTAATATACAATAAATAGATATCTTTTCTTTTTTGAGTTAAATCATTGATTTTATATATAGATAGATATAAGTAAGATTTACGTGATTTTCAATGGACCTCCAGGATGCTTTAAAGCATCTTGGAGGTCTCCTGTTTTCCCAATAATCAGTAGGACTTGACTTG
>JALNXV010000425.1 GCA_023230175.1 Candidatus Cloacimonadota bacterium | reverse complement strand
TTATGTTATTGAGCCTGATATAAGTGTTTTTTATTTGATGCTTAAGGTTATTGATATTTCAAAATTAAGTATAGCGAAGTTTATTATTGGTTATCAAGATACTGAAATATTGCAATTCATTGATTTTAATAAAGATAAATTTGATATAATAACACTAAAAAGTGAAGAACGGCTTTACGGTAATCTTTATGAAAGAATTAAAAAAAGCCTTAGAAAAGATGACTTTTATAAACTGTCTCAAGATTGGAAATATAAAAAATTTCAACATTCACAAACTCGTATTATCTTTATTGATTCATCTTATGTTTTAACAAAAGAATGTCTTTCGGCGATTCAGAAATCCGGTAATTTAGTTCATTATGTTCATATAGATCCGGATACGTATGATTATGAGCAGTTTTTCAAAAAGATGTTAACAGATATTAATCAATTTAAGCCTGATTTTATTTTAACTATTAATCATTTAGGTTTTGATAAAGACGGGCGTTTAACTAAATTATTTGAGGAAATGGAATTACCTTTTGCTTCGTGGTTTGTTGACAGTCCGAGTGTTATATTATCTACATTTGATAATAATGTATCTGATTTTTGTAATATTTTTTTATGGGATGACACCTATCTTTCTCAGGTTATGGAAATGGGGTATAAGAATTGTTATTATATGCCATTAGCTACAGACCCGAAGATTTTTTATCCTTTAAATACAAAGAAAAGATATAATGTATCATTTGTTGGTAGTAGTATGGTAAATGCTATTCATAAAAATATGCAAAGTTGGGCGTTTAAAACTGAGTTAATCAAGATATTTGATGAAGTAGTTAGATTCTTTTTAGAGAAGAAGTTACAAGGCTTATCGAAACCATATTTTTTATATGAAGTTATTAGATATTTTGGAGAAGATTTAGTTTTTGATGATCAAAATCAAATGGAAGATTTTAAATCAGCAGTTCTTTGGAAGGCAACACAAATTTATCGAAATATGGGTATAGATAAATTATCTTCTTTTATGCCGACTATAGCCGGTGATCCTAATTGGAAATATCTCTTGCCCTACGAATTTGAATTGCTTTCTGAAAGATGGTATTATGATACCCTTAATCAATATTATAATGAATCAAGAATTAATTTCAATATGACTTCATTACAAATGACTAATGCCGTAAATCAAAGACTTTTTGATGTCTCTGCAACAAGATCATTTATTATAACTGATTATAGGACACAGATTGATGAACTTTTTAATGGTAAAGAAAATATTATTTATTTTAATCATATTGATGAAATACCTGAACTTATTCGTTATTATTTAGATAATCCAAATCATTCAGATAAAATCGCAAGTAATGCTTATAATTGTGTATTACAAAACCACACTTATATTCATCGAATAAAAAAAATCATAGAATATATGAAACAAAACTACCAAAAGGAGCTTTAGATGAAAAAATCAATCAATTTATGCTTGAAAGTATGTCTATTAATAATTTTATTTTTAATTGCTTTCAGTTTAAATGCAAAGGAGAACATAGTGAATGTATTAATGAAAACAAGCATGGGAGATATTGAGTTAGCACTTGATAAATCACTTGCTCCGATTACTGTAGAAAATTTCGTAGGTTTAGCAGAAGGTACAAAGGAATATACTGATCCCAAAACTAATGAATCTACTAAATCTAATTTTTATGATGGCCTCATTTTTCATAGAGTTATTAATGATTTTATGATTCAAGGAGGATGTCCTTTGGGTACAGGTAGTGGTGGTCCGGGATATTCATTTGAAGATGAATGCTTTGAAAAGGGTGATATTATCACCGGTAAAATTGATAGTGATGAAAAAGCAGTAGCAGTATGGTCTCAAATAATCTTACCTTATTTTCAATCTAACCCAACTGAACCTCATACAGAATTATTACAAATAGCTCAAGAATGTCAAAATCAACGTAGTTTTGAACCTTTAAAAGCAAAAGAAGCTTCCTTTTATGAAGAAGCTACAAAATCAGCACCTGCTCACGAACAACAATTAAAAGCTCCTGTAGAATATGGTACTATTTGTATGGCTAATGCCGGTCCAAATACTAATGGCTCACAATTTTTTATCGTTACAAAAAAAGATGGAGCTTCATGGTTAAATGGGAGACATACAGTTTTTGGTAAAGTTACTAAAGGTATGGATGTAGTTCATAAGATTGAAAATGTAGAAAAAAATGCAAATGATAAACCTGTTGAAGATGTTACTATAATTTCAGTTAGAGTTATCAAATAGATATATAATTTAAGAGATAATAGGTGAGTATGATTATGCTCACCTATTATTGTATAAATATCCTTTGGATTTGAGTCTCTAATCGTCAAAATCGTAGCTTGACCATCTTGGTCGAGAATATTATAATCGTAGCTTGACCATCTTGGTCGAGAATGTTATAATCAAGCCGGAAGCTCAATGGCATTGAGCTTGATTATCCTGATATAGTAGGCAAGAAGGGACTTGAGGACAATATAGATTGCTTCTTCGCAGGCTTATCGCAATGACAAGGCAATGCCGTTCTTAACTCACATTCGCTATGCTCATTGCAAGTCAAGTCCGGCTGTTTGTTCTGCGAGCATCCTTGCTTGCAGGCAGAAATATGACCGATTATATAATATATAGTTGGACATTTGAGAGATTTTTAGACATAAGACCAAAAAAAATAAAAAAATACTTGACAGTTTTTAAAAGAAATGTAAAATTTGTTTTATAACATTAATAAAGATGAAAAATATATAGATATGAAGTGCTAATTGTTCTACAAGCATCCTTGCTTGTAGGGAAGGTGCAAACAGGGATGTTCGCACAACAAAAGTTCTACAAGCATCCTTGCTTGTAGCATAAAGAGTGCAAACAAGGATGTTCGCACAACAAAAGTTTTACAAGCATCCTTGCTTGTAGATACAAAAAGTGAGGATTAGATGATGATTGTGATAAGCAAAATCAACAGTGTCATTCTGAACGAAGTGAAGAATCTCCTTTTATTTTTTTATTATAAATCACTTAAGTCTATTTATTTTTTGCCATATAAATCATTAAATCCCGGAATCAAAATATACATAAAAAAAATCCGCTCTGTCTCTCTATACTATACTATACTATACTATACTATACGGATATGCCTCCTATAATAAAAACATCAACATCGGATGTTATAACAAATTCACATAGTTA
>JALNXV010000423.1 GCA_023230175.1 Candidatus Cloacimonadota bacterium | reverse complement strand
GCATCTTCTGCCGCTTTATATATCTCGTCTATTTTAAGAGGTTTTTTAAAATAATCATCAAATCCTGCATCTCTACAAGTTGTGAGTTCAAAAACAGAAGTATAGCCTGTTATTGCGTATATGATAGCTACCGGATTATTTTTTTTAATAAGTTTGCAGAGTTCAATACCATTCATCCCCGGGAGCATTAAGTCAAAGTAAAAGATATGAAAAGTATCATTTTTGAGAATGTCTAATACTTCTTCAGAACTTTTTGCTTCTATGACCTCAAACCCTTTTCTTTCTAAGATTTTTCTCATAAGAGTTCGTATCATATCTTCATCATCTAAAACTAAAACTCTATTTAATTTCATTTATCCTCCATTTTTATAAATGATAATTTGTATATGATTTATTGTCAAGTTTTTTATTTTGTACGAAGTAAAATTTGTTATCAAATCTAAGATTACTTTGTGAAGAAGACATATCAACTTAAATTGAATTGATATGTAATTATATATATTTGATATAAAAATAATAATAATCCGGTAAAATATCAATATAATTAATGGAATTGAAATTGCATTATATGTTTATATATTTATTAGAGGGGGTAAAAAAAATTGATAAGAATAAATAAATTATCTAAAAGCTATGGAAATAAATTAGCCATTGATAACTTAGATTTGCATATTAAGCAAGGTGAGTTATTTGGTTTTTTAGGTCCTAATGGAGCAGGAAAAACTACAACAATTAATATATTAAGTACATTATTGAAACCGGATTATGGTAGTATATCAATTAATGGTTTTGATGTATTGAAAAATGCAAATGAAATAAAATCCTCAATAGGATTAATTCCTCAAGAATTATCAATTTATGAGGATTTATCTGCTTGGGAAAATATGATGTTTTGGGGAAAACTTTATGGCTTGAGTTCATCCTTGATTAAATCAAAGTCAATAGAATTATTAAAATTTGTAGATTTATTTCAAAAAAAAGATGAGCCTGTGAAAAATTATTCCGGTGGGATGAAACGAAGATTAAATATAATAATTGGACTAATACATAATCCGGCAATTATATTTTTTGATGAGCCTACTGTTGGGGTTGATACTCAGTCGAGAAATTTTATTTTTGAAATGATAAAATCACTTCATAATGAAGGTAAAACAATAATTTATACTTCTCATTATATTGAAGAAATTGAAAAGTTATGTACTCGAGTAGCCATAATTGATTTTGGGAAATTAATAGCATTAGGAACTGTTTCAGAATTATGCGGTCAGTTAAGTTATGATGAAAAATTTGAAATTTTTTATTCAGAAGATGATACAAGTAAAAATCAAAAAACTATAATTATTCAAGGTGATGATGTAAAAGAAAACTTATTAGGTTCTTTACAACAAATTAAAAATCATAACCAGATTATAAATGATATAAAATATACTAAGGCTAATCTTGAAGAAGTTTTTTTATATCATACCGGCAGAAAGTTTAGAGAGGATTAAAATGAAGATATTAGCTTACATAATAAAAGATTTAAAGATATTTTTAAAAAGTAAATCTTCAGTACTGTTAACATTTATTGTGCCTATGATCATAATATTTATTTTTGGCTCTATTTTTAGTTCAACCGGTAAAGAAATGGGTATAAATCCGATAAGAGTATTGGCAATAGATCAAGATAAAACTAATTTTTCAAAAAGTTTTTTACAAGAGATAGATGATTTATCTGAGATAAATATAATCGACAGCGTGTTAGTTGATAATCAACCTCAAGAAGTAACAATTGATATTATGAATGATTTAATAAAAAAAGGTAAAATAAGACTGGGTGTTGTCATTCCAAAAAATTTTGAAATTGATTCTAATGAGGGAAACACTCTAAATATAACAATTAATTATGATCCTCAATATGCAATTGAACAAGGTATTTTAACCGGTATGATTCAACAGACATTGTTTTCAAAATATCCTTATGTAATTTTTAATTCGATTTTTAAGCAATCAGAAAAGACAATAGGTAAAGATAAAAATAGTGATTTTAAAAATTCTATTGGTTCAGTAGTTAAGCAATATTTTCCTATCCCGGGCAAAGAAATGGATTTTGATTCATATATGAAGGTCGGTTTTAATTCTACTTCAAAAGATAGTAGTAATGCCTTTAATCTTTCTGAGAGTGTCAACATTGAGACTGTAGCACAAGTAGGCGAAGAAGTTGAGAATCAGATGTTTGCACAGTATGTTGCCGGGATGGCAGTGATGTTTTTGCTTTTTAGTTTAAATGCTGTTGCAAGCTCATTATTAGAGGAGAAAAAGACCGGTACTCTCAAAAGAATTTTAATTTCTCCGACAAAAGCCATTGAAGTTATTTTAGGCAAAATGTTGTTTTGCATTATACTCGGAACCTTACAGTTGATAGTGTTGTTTATCTTTGGTTATTTAGTATTTGATTTAAATATTTTTCGAGATATGTTTTCATTATTAGTTGTTATTCTTGCAACCGCAATGGCAAGCACAAGTATTGGTATGTTTTTAGCGACAATTTGCAAAACTGAACGTCAAGTTAGCAGTTTATCTACTTTAATTGTATTATCTATGTCTGCCTTAGGTGGGTCTATGGTCCCTAGTTTTATAATGCCTTTATCGATTCAAACAATAGGGAAGTTTACTCTAAATCATTGGGCAATGAAAGGTTTTACTGATATCTTTTGGAGGCAATTATCATTTATGAGTATTTTGCCATCAGTGATAATTTTGATTTTGATTTTTATAGTTTTTACCGGATTATCATTATTCTTTTACAATAAATGGAGTATTCAAAATTGAAAGACTATAAAAGATCATTTGGTCTTAAATCTTTAACCTTGCCTTTACTCATTTGCTTTTGCAACCAATTTTCAAAATATTTAGAACTGTTTATGTTTTGTAACTCTTTAGTTAATTCGGGTATTTGAGTAGAAAAGGATTGAGAATTTGAATTTGAATTTTTTGATATAATTTTTGCAAAATAGATTTCATCTTCATTTTGATAAATGTTTGTCATAGAGTTATCTTGTTGAGTAACGCATTCTTTAATGAATTCATAAGGTAACCACTTGATAGATTCATTAT
This sequence comes from Candidatus Cloacimonadota bacterium, assembly GCA_023230175.1. GTDB lineage: Bacteria > Cloacimonadota > Cloacimonadia > Cloacimonadales > WRIO01 > JALNXV01. The sequence continues at coordinate 105 of JALNXV010000423.1, read as the reverse complement.
ATTGAATATTTTTTTGAGTAATTATGCCTGTAGGCAATATATTTTTATTGAAGTCTTCTTTAAAATTATGAACGGTTGAAATGAGTAAGTCTTTACTTTTTTTTG
>JALNXV010000424.1 GCA_023230175.1 Candidatus Cloacimonadota bacterium | reverse complement strand
AAGGAGGAATTGATTCATGGCTAATACAAATAGTACCTATAGCGACCAGCAGATTATGAAGGCCTTTTTGACCAAGGACTTCTCTTACATTGGTCGGGAGTTTGAGGATGATGTGATTACCAGTGTGAAGGTGGGTGCATTTACGGGAGCAAAGAACCTTGACAGGGTGTCTCTTCCTTCCGTAATGGAGGTTCACTACTGTGCCTTTCAGAATGCGGCCATCACAACGCTGGACTTGCCCTGGGGTGAACTTGAGTCCATTGGATTCAGTGCCTTTGCCGGGGCAGGCGGACTTCCAAAGAACCCGGTGTTTTCAAAGCTCACCGCCTTAAGCAATGGGGCTTTTGCCGGAACAAGCGACAATAAGAACACACAGCTTAGGACCATCTCCCTGCCTCTGTGGACTGGAAGCTCCTTCAGCGAGGGCAGCGGCTTTTCCAATGCGCTTGCAGGGATCTTTGCCTATTGCACGGCTCTTACAAGTGTATCGGCGCCAGAGCTTCAGACGCTTCCCTCTCAAATGTTCTTATACTGCCAGGCTCTTGAAGAGGTTGTTTTCCCAAAGGTCAGCACCGTGAACAGTGGTGTCTTTAACTATTGCACCAACCTTACGAAGATTGACCTTGGAGGAGCGATTACAAGGCTCGGTTCAGCGTTCATGTCCTACGCAAACAAGGTGACCGCCCTGATACTTCGAGGGGTGACTACGGTTCCGACGCTTGGAAGCACGACGTTTAACTCTACCCCTGTCAAAACCGGCACCTGCTATGTGTATGTGCCAAAGGATCTGGAAGCGACATTCAAGGTCGCCAGCAACTGGAGCACATATGCAGCACAGATAAGAGCTATTGAGGATTACCCGGAAATATGTGGGTAAGGAGGTCTTATGAGTTTACTGGAAGTTATGGAAAGATTGACGGCAGGGGAGATGGCAGGGTGGGGTCTGGTGCTCCTATTTGGCCTTCTCTCCCTGATTCAGATTAGCCCACTCAAGCTAAACCCCTGGGATGCGATATTCGCATGGCTTGGTAAAAAGCTGAACGGGGCTACTGAGAAAAGGCTATTGGAAGTGGAAAAACAGGTGTCTGATATGTGGATCAACAACCACCGACAGTGCATCCTGACTTTTGCCAGGGAGTGCAGGCAAAACATCCCGCACAGCTCTGATGAATGGAGCAACGTTCTCAATGTGGCTGAAGAATACGAGAAGTATGTAGAAGAAAAGCATATAACCAACGGCATCATCAGCCAGGACACACATTATCTTCGGAATCTCTACCAGGAGCTTTCGATGGAACACAAGTTTTAAGATGCACGGTAAAAGGCCGTGTTTTATTTTGCCTAAAAGGCAGGAAAGAGAGGATTTTACTATGAACAAGATTGATTGGAAGCGTAAACTGACAAGCCGCAAGTTCTGGCTCTCGATCGCATCGTTTGTATCCATGCTGATGGTGGCGCTGGGGCAGTCTGAGTCCACCGCAACCCAGGTGACATCGCTCATCATGGCAGGTGCCACTGTCATCGGCTATGTGATCGGTGAGGGTCTGGCGGATTCGGGAAATCAGAAGTCGGAGGAAGGGGAGTGACATCCCCTTTTCCTATTTGGGAGGTGCAAGCAATGGCAAGTAAGAAGACTTATATCGTTATGAAAAATGGCGAGGAAATTGAAAAGCTCAATACACTCACTGTTGCAAAGAAGCTGGCAGATACAGAAGGTGGTGAGGTGTTTTGCGATGGGGTGTCTGTATATAAGGGCGTTGAAGTCCTGGTGAATGCAGAACCCGTTGTGGCGCCAGAACTTAAACAGCCGGAAGTAGAAGAACCGAAGACTGAACAGTACAGACTTAAGACATTGATGAATGTCAGAAAGAAACCATCGATGGACGCAGATATCGTCACCACCAAGCCTGCAGGAACTCTGGTACGAGTATTAAAGGTGAAAGATGGCTGGCTTCATCTGATTGATGGAAACTACATCCTTTTTGAAGAAGGAAGATACGCAGAAAAAGCATAAAGAAAGAAGGGATCATATATGGCATACACAAACAGTCCACTTGTATCTTACACAAAGCTCAGTCCAAATCACTCTGGACAGCGCACACATTCCATTGACCGCATCACACCTCATTGTGTGGTAGGTCAGTGCTCCATAGAAACACTGGGCAACATCATGTACCCGACTTCCCGTCAGGCAAGCTGCAACTACGGTATTGGCCCTGATGGAAGGGTTGGCATGTACGTCGAAGAAAAGAACCGTTCCTGGTGTTCTTCTTCCAATGCCAACGATCAGAGGGCCATCACCATTGAATGTGCTTCTGATACATTCCATCCATATGCCATGAACGATAAGGTGTATGCTACCCTTATCACACTTTGCACTGATATTTGCCGTAGAAATGGTAAGAAGAAACTTCTGTGGTTTGCGGATAAGAACAAGAGTCTCAACTACATCCCTGCAGCGGATGAGATGGTGCTCACCGTTCACCGCTGGTTCGCAAATAAAAGCTGTCCTGGAGACTGGCTGTATTCTAGATTAGGTGATGTGGCGGCAAAGGTTACAGCTAATCTTTCTTCTACTGCTTCCACAACGACTCCATCCACTTCCAAGACTACTGAGGAAGTAGCCAAAGAGGTAATCGCCGGTAAGTGGGGAAATGGAGAGGACCGTAAGCAGAGATTGACCGCAGCTGGATATAACTATTCCCTTATCCAGGCTAAGGTGAACGAGCTGATGGGTGCAAAAACCACAGTATCATCCAAGTCTATTGATGAACTTGCAAGAGAGGTCATCCAGGGAAAGTGGGGAAATGGTGAGGAACGAAAGAACCGTCTTATCTCTGCCGGATACGATTACTCCGCTGTCCAAGCCAAGGTCAATGAACTGATGGGTGGTATTAAATCCACCAAATCTGTTGACCAGCTGGCCCGTGAAGTAATCTATGGCTACTGGGGAAATGGGCAGGATAGGAAGAATCGACTGACTGCAGCAGGGTATGATTATTCTGCAGTACAGAATAGAGTAAACGAACTTCTGAAATAAGAAAAACGCCTATGGGGTTGTTCTCCTTTGTTTGGAGAGTGGCTTCATAGGCGTATTTTGCGTTATACGCTAAAAAAGAAGGATTTACTTCCTCCTTTTCAGTTCCTCATTCTCTACCATCAAGCGAAGAATCTCTTGATTCATTTCTCGTATACTTTTGT
>JALNXV010000045.1 GCA_023230175.1 Candidatus Cloacimonadota bacterium | reverse complement strand
TTGATATTTTTACGGGAGTTTATAAAACAATAGGTCAGAATCTTACTTTTTTTGCTGATTATTCTTTTGCTTTAAATGATAAAGAAAAATCAAACCTAATAGGTGGAGATGGTAAAGGATATTTAAATGCAGCTATAGAAATGAAGATTAATGAACAACTTTCCTTAAAATTATTATTACATGATTTATTAAAAAATAAACCTAATAATGAAATTTTTGATCGCTCATTGTTAATTGATTATAGATGGTTTTTTTAAGAGGGAAAAATGGATAAAAAATTAAAAAGTGGATTACAAAAGAAAAATTATTTATTACTTTTACTATGTTTTCTTTTAATAATTATTGGCTATTTTGTTATGGGTACAGGAGATATCATTATTTCACCGATAATTTTAATCATTACTTATATTATATTAATACCTTTAGCATTATTATTTCCGTTTAAAAAATGATTGATTTAAAAGAACAACTTGTTAATTTACAAGGTAATTTAAAATTTACTGCAAATGCTATTGTCGAAGGATTTATATCCGGACAACATAAATCACCTTATCATGGTTTTAGTGTTGAGTTTTCTGATTATAAACCCTATTCTAATGGAGATTCCATAAATTTGCTAGATTGGAAGGTTTATTCTAAGACTGATCGATACTATATAAAAAGATATGAAGATGAAACTAATGTTAGAGCTTATTTTTTACTTGATATAAGCAATTCAATGTCATTTACAAGCCATAACTTAAAGAAAATTGATTATGCTAAGTTATTAGTAGCATCTTTAGTTAATTTATCTTTGAAACAGAGAGATGCAACCGGCTTAGTTACCTTTAATCATTCTATTGTAGATTACTTACCTGCTAAATCGAGTTCAATTTGGTTTAATAGAATTCTTCAGATATTAGAAAAAGTTAAATGTTCAGATTCTACAAATTTGAGTGAAGTGATTTTCTCTTTTTCAAGTATGTTAAAGAAAAGGTCTTTAGTTATAATAATTACAGATTTTTTTGATGACATTGAAGCTATCAATAAGGCTTTAAATTTTTTAAAATTTAATAATCATCATTGCATTCTTTTTCATATCTTTGATGAAAAGGAAATTGATTTTAGTTATAATGGAGAATATAAATTAATTGATTTAGAAAATTCAGAGAGTATGCTAGTTTCACCCCATACAATAAGAAAAGATTATTTAGATAAAGTTAATATGTTTCACGTGAAACTTAAAGAAATAGTTGAAAATTTGCATTTTGAATATTTTCAAATTAATACATTAACTTCTGTTGAAATGTCTTTGAAGGATTTCTTGTTTGCAAGGTACAAAAGATATCACTAAGCTTTGATATTTAAAATTATTATACATAATACTATAATAGAAAATAAAACCAACTTTTTTAATGGAAGTCTTTCTTTCCAAATTATTAAATCTGATAATATACTAAATACAATAATAGAAGAAGCATGTACCGGATATACTATTGTACCGGGAATTTGTGACAGTGCTTTAAGTAAATATAAAGATGTTAGCTGATTTGGAACTCCTAATATCATACCATTAATAAAATCTCTTGTCGAAAATCTGATTTTCTTAAAAATTATAATTAGTAGATTAGTAATAAGTGCAGATAAGAATAAAATAAACAGAAACATTGATGATGAATTTATTCCATATATATCAAATATTTTCATACTAAAATCAATAATTCCTGATAATATAAATAATAGAAATAGCCATAATGGATTTATTTGTTTGTCGTGTTTTGATAGAAATAAAATTGATATTAGTAAAATACCAATTATATAGTATTTATAGCTATTGATTAGTTCATTGAAAACTATTACAGATAGTAATGTAGGAATAATTAGTGCAATTCTCATTATAGAGACACTTAATGAGATCCCATTTACTTTAATATTTTTTTGAAATACATAAAAACTAAGTAAAAAAAGTACTCCATTAAAAATGGCTAAAATTATATCCCAGTGAAGTATTAGCGTAAATGATAACTTGTTTTGAATAATACTAAAGATGCTTGCAATAAAATAATTACCAATAAAAATATTTAAAAAGTTTACATTAGAGTGTTTTTGATAAAGTTTGAGAAGATTTGCAATGCAAATAGAGAAAAATACGCTAATAAAAAGGTTAAGCACTAAAGTAATTCTTTTAGTTGTTTCTCATTTAGTAGATTAGTTAAAGTCTTTACGTTTTCAGCCATATTCTTATTTAGAATAAGTAGAGCATCATCAGTTTCGCATACTAATATATCATCTACTCCAACTAATCCTGTAAATTTATTTGTAAAAATTGAGTTTCCTGTACTTTCAATTGTAATTCCATTACCTTGAAGATAATTATTGTTTTGATCTTTGTTAAACAAATTAGACAATGAATACCAATTGCCCACATCACTCCATTTAAATTTTGCAGGTATAACGGTAACTTTGTCTGCTTTTTCCATTATCGCTATATCTATAGGCGTTTTCTCAATTGTGCAATAAATGGATAATTGATTTTCATGAGAAGCATCACTAAAAACTTTCCTTGCAGTTTCGATAATTTGAGGTTTTAAGAGTTCAAAATATCTTGTGATTGTAGATAGTTTCCAGCAAAAAATACCGCTATTCCAAAAAAAGTTACCGGAATTAATGAATTTAAGAGCAGTATCAAAATCAGGTTTTTCTTTGAATTGTTTCACGTGAAACACATCTGAAGAATATTTATTGCCGGCTTCAATATATCCATATCCGGTTGCAGGATAATCGGGAATAATTCCGAAAGTTAATAAAGAATCATCTTGAACCGGTTCAATTGCCTTAAGTAAAGTTTGTTGGTAAGTTTCAATATCAGGAATATAATGATCAGCAGGAAGTATGTACATAATCTCATCTTTGTTGTATAGTTTTTCTAAGTATGCTATACTAAGTGCGATACAAGGTGCAGTATTCATTCCGCAAGGTTCATTTATGATTTGGGTTATTGATAATTCCGGTATATGTTCTAAAATGAGGGAGGCTTGTTTTTGGGTAGTTACAACGTATATATCATTGGGGGAAATAAAATTTAAAAGGCGTTCATATGTAAGTCTTATCATACTTTTGTTATTAAAAAGTTTTAGAAATTGTTTTGGTTTATTTTCTCTACTTAAGGGCCAAAATCTAGTACCGGATCCACCGGCCATAATAACAGCTATCATAAAAACTCCTTATTGATAAATAATATTGGTATTTGATGGGATAATAAAACTTTCAATTGGTTTTGTAAGTGGTTTATTTAGACGTTGGTTTAAAAAATTTAAGATAATTAGATTATCCATATCGTCAGTATATGAAATTTTATTGATAAGATTTGTTTTGATATCAATAAAAATATAGAGGCTTGTAAGTGGTTCGACAGGCTTAAGAACTTTATATTTTTGTAGATTGTCAGAAAGAGAAATGAACTGTAAATCTTGAGAAACTAATGATTGGAAATGCAAAATTGTGGTTAAAACTTGTTTATTATTTTCTGATATGAATGCTGTATTTTCATTTTTAGAATAGATTGTTAGAAATTCATTTGTAGATTTGATAAACTGATAGTAAGGTTTTGTATATTCAATAACTAAATTTGAGTTGTCAATAAAAATATTACCAGTAGATTCTAATTGCGTATTTTGCATTGAAAAGATATTAACTTGTAATAATTCCGCTTGAAAAGTTTTAGTATTAAGATATTGATTTTGAACTAAATTGATTAAATCATCAGCTTGAATATTAAAAAATATTATTGTTAAAAAACAAAAACTAAGAATTAAATTTTTCATAGAAAGTATCTATATCCTCCTTATTCATAAGAACTTCTCTTGATTTACTGCCAACATGGGGGCCTACAATACCTGCTTGTTCGAGTAAGTCAATTAATCTACCTGCTCGAGCATAACCGATTTTGAAATGTCTTTGTAGCATTGAAACAGATGCAGTATTAGTTGACACAACAAGTTTTGCAGATTCAGGAAACAGTTCATCATCATATTCGAAATCATTTATATTGATTTCTTCGGGCTTATTCATTATAATATCTAATTTTGGTTTAGGCTGAGTTCTAAGGTATTCGACAAGACCTTCTATTTCGGAATCACTTAAAAAAGCTCCGTGTATTCGTTCAGGATTAGCTTTGCCCGGGGGCAAAAACAGCATATCACCTCTGCCAAGTAATTTGTCAGCACCAGTTGAATCGAGTATAACACGAGAATCTACTTTTGAGGAAACTCTAAAGGCTATTCTGGCCGGAAAGTTAGCTTTAATGACACCGGTAATTACTTTAATTGAAGGTCGTTGTGTAGCAAGAATAAGATGGATACCAACTGCTCTAGCCATTTGTGCTAAGCGTGCAATAGGTAATTCGATTTCGCGACCTGCTGTCATTATTAAATCTGCAAATTCGTCAACTACAAGAACTATATATGGTAATACAGAAAGCTCAAAATCATCAGAATTTTTAAGTTGTTCATCTATTTTTTGATTATAGCTTATAATATCTCTAACTTTAGCATCTTGAAGTAATTCATATCTTCTTTCCATCTCATAAACAGCCCAATTTAGTGTATTAAGTGCATCATCAGGGTCTGTTACAACGCTTTGAATGAGATGAGGGATGCCTTCATAACCGGAGAGTTCGATACGTTTTGGGTCTATCATAACTAACCTGACTTCTTCGGGACTACATCGTAGAAGGAGAGAACATATTATTGTATTAATACATACACTTTTTCCGGAACCTGTTGCTCCGGCGATGAGAAGATGTGGCATTTTTGCTAAATCAGTAACGATAGGTCTTCCGGCAATATCTTTTCCAAGGGCAACGGATAGCAGAGCATTACTTTTTTGCATTTCATTAGAAAGAAAAATATCACGCATATAGATTACATCAGCAATTTTATTAGGGATTTCAATTCCTATTAAACCTCTACCGGGAATAGGTGCTTGAACTCTTATGCTTTTAGCTTTTAAAGCTAAGGCTAAATCGTCAGAAAGTGAAACAAATTTATTAACTTTTATGCCGGGTGCAGGTTTAAGTTCATATTGTGTTATTATGGGACCAACATTTACATTAAGAACATTTGCTTCAATACCAAATTCTAAAAGTTTATCTTTTAATATTTGAGAAATGATTTTTATTTCATCTTCCAGTTTAGCTTTATCTATAATTTTATCTCCCGTTGGTTTAAATAAAAAAGATTCTACATCCGGTTTTAGATATTTAAGATTGTCATCAATTAGAACTTGTGTTTTTGCAGTCCATTTGCCGGTATTGTCGATGTTTGTTGCTGAGGAGGCTTTGGATACTTGTTCGGTTAAGTTTATTTGATAATCAGCCATTGAGGAGGTATTGTTTTTGTCGTTATTAATGGAAATTATCTGTGATTCATTATCAGTGATTTCATTTTGTTGGGTCTTGTTTTGATTTGTAGAAATAATAGTAGTTTTTTTTGTTTGAAGAGTATGTGTTGGTTTTGATTTATTTAAAAATTTAAAAAAAGAAGATACGAAAAGTACAAAAGATCTAAAAGGGTTAAATACGAAAATACATCTTAATGAAATTAAGAATACAGCAAAAATAAAAAAAGGAGTTCCTATTTTGCCTAAGAGTGCTGATGTGATGGTGTATAAAAATTTAAATAAAATAATATCATTATATGGTAAGATCTCAATTAGAAAGTATTCATAGTAGAAAAAATAGAGGAAATACAAATTAACAATATTGATTAAAATAATGACATTCAGTTTTTTTAAAATATTAAAATTAAAATGAGCCAATTTAAAGATTAAATTAATCATAATTATTATTAGAAGGATAAAGCTAAAAGAATGGCCTAAGATTTTAATAAAATAGTAAGAAGTATAGGTACCAATTATACCTAAAGGGTTTTGTAAAGTTGGAATTTGATTCGTAAATATTTGATTAACAGATAGTTGAGTTGAATTGAGTAACTCATAATCCTCAAAAATACTAGATTTATTAGTACATAAAGAAATAGTGAGAAAGGCACAAATAACAAAAAACAAAATCAGAAATAAATATGTAGAATTATGATAAGTTATTTGCTTATCATTTATAGGTTTCATTATTCCTCTCTAACATTAGTTAAACATTAAATCTGATATTAAGAATATCTCCATCTTGAACAATATAATTTTTTCCTTCAAGCCTAAATAGACCTTTTTCTCTGATAGTTTTTTCATTTGAATGTTGTATAATATCTTGATAAGAAAATGTTTCAGCTCTGATAAAACCTCTTGCTAAGTCTGAGTGAATTTTACCGGCAGCTATTACTGCATTATCACCTTTTTGGATAGTCCAAGCACGTACTTCATCACTTCCGACAGTAAAAAAACTTATATATCCGAGCAAGTTATAAGCTGCTTCATTAAGGCGATTCACGGCAGATTCATTGATATTCATATCTTCCATAAATATTTGAGCTTCTTCGTCATCAAGTTTAGAAAGTTCCATTTCAAATTTTCCGGCAAATTCTATAACCGGGGCTATAAGTGAAATTTGGTCAATAACAGTTTGATTGTTTTTAAAATTTGTTTCGTCAGAATTTAGTATAATCATAATAGGTTTAAGGCTAAGAAATTGAAAGCCTCTAATTGATTTGAGTTCATCTTCAGTAAACTCTATTTCTTTGAGGGCTTTTTCTTGATTAAGTGCTTCGATTGCTTTATTGATAGCAGTTTCTTCGATTTGGAGTTGTGCAGTTTTTATTCCGCGTTTGTAACTTAAATGAATCTTTTCTAATCTTTTTTCAGCAATTACTAAATCAGAAAGAATAAAGTCTTCGATAATATTATTGATTTCTTTGATCGGGTTAGGTTTTCCAAATGTTTCGTCTAAATAAGCATCCTCAAAATTCCTAATTACTATTGCGAGTGCATCAGTAGTTTTTATAAGACCCATAGATGTTGCAGATAAAAATTCATGATTTTCATTATCTTCAATAATACCGGGAAAATCTAAATATTCAATAGTAGCATAAATTGTTTTTTTAGGGCTATACAGTTCAGTAAGATGAGTAATACGTTCATCTAAAACTTGAACTACTCCGATATTTGGTTCTTGTTTGATATCGTAGAGACTTATATCTGCATTGAGTTTAGTTATAGCATTGAAGATTGTTGTTTTACCGGATTTTGCTGTACCTGTAATACCTAATTTCATAATTATATATCCTTTTGAGTATGATTAATTTTTGTATGAGTTTGTTTTAATAAATAAAGAATTTCGCTATCTTTTAAAAATCGCCAAGTACCAACTGGCATTTTTTCTAATTTGATATTGCCAATTTGGAGTCTTTTTAATGAAACAACTTCGAAGCCAACAGATTCTAACATTTTTCTAATTTGCCTATTTTTGCCTTCTTTAATGATTATTCTTAACTCAGATTTATCGTCAGAAGAATGATTTAAAAAAACTTTAGCAGGTTGAGTAGTATAATTGTCTATTTTTACGCCGTTTCTTAATTTTTGAATATGAGGGATTTCAATTTTACCTTTGACAATAACTTTATATGTTTTATCAACTTTATATGAGGGGTGTAAGATTTTGTGTGTAATATCGCCGTCATTTGTTAAAATAAGAAGTCCTTCACTGTCATAATCAAGTCTGCCAATAGGGTGAAGATTTTGAGCGAAATCGGGTAGAAGACTATAAATTGTTTTTCGATTAAATTCATCTTTCATAGATACTATATAGTGTACAGGCTTATTTATTAAAATGAAGATTTTTTGATTATCATATTTAATAATTTTTTTGCCGACTTTGACAATATCAGTTTCAGGGTTTACGTAGGTTGAAAAATCTGTACATAATTCATCATTTATATATACTAATTTTTGAGATATTAGTTCTTCGACTTTTCGTCGTGAGCCTAATTTGCAACTTGCGAGAAATTTATTAATTCTTACCATTTTTCCAGCGTATTTTTCATTATTGTATCAAATACTTTTTCATAGATTTTTTCTTGAGCTTGTCCTTCTGTAGTGTATATATTTGGGTTGGAATCAGAGAGGTTTGGAGTGTATGATTCTGTGACAAGTAATGATTGGTTATTATAGATTACAGCATTCATTTTTAAATCTGTAAAGGTGATATCGAAGAGAATGGAAACTTTGTACTCGATTATATTTCCCATATTATCATAACTTAATATTTCTTTTCTGTAATCGTTGATGGTTCCTTCAATCTGTGAATCAGGATTTAAAGTTGAGATTTTTAAACGACCATCCTGTTGATATTTATTAACTAAGTAACTATGAAATTCTTGTGATATTTGATATTCAGATGATTTATTTTCAAATGACAAAATTTGAATATTTTTAATATGTGGATAGGCATTCGTGTACACTGAATATGAACACGATGCTGTCAAAACGAGAATAATTGCTACAAACAGATAAATATATTTCATATTAGATAAGAAAAAATTAGTTCAGTTGTTTGTCAAGAAAAAAGTGTGGATAACTAATGGTTTTTTAAAAAGTTGATTTTGAAAGATGTGGATAACTATTATAATAGGTGTATAATTGATTGATATTTAGTGTTTTGCTGTGATTAAAGATATACACATTTTTAGTGATAATGTGTATAACTTATTAAAAAGTATGAAATTATAAAATTATTTTTTTATATTGATAAATCTAATAAATGGGATTAAGTAAAAAATATTAATAAATCAAGTAGTTCTTGTTAATTTTTAAATGATTGTTCAATGATGGTGTTATTTGAGTATTTTTTGTTTGATATTTTTCAACTACCTTTACAATTAACAAATTTGTAATACAAAAAGGTAAGATATTTGTATAAAATCATAATTACATTTCTATAACTAAATGAAAAATCAACAAAATATAGATTTGGTACAAAAAATGTTTATTAACAAAATAAAAAAAAGAATTTCGAGGTATGAATGAAGTATAAAATTGATTTTTTGAAAATATCAACAAAGAAAATGCTTAGTTTGTTAATATATTGTTATATACTGACTTTTTTAGGAGCAGTTACATATCAAGAATATAATCCAAATGATGAAAGGTTTAGGATATTAGCTCTTGAAAAGGCAAAGATTAGATTGGAACAATCAGAACGTAATTGGACAAATGCAAAGGAATTGTTTGAAAATAAGTTGATTTCAAGGGATGAATTTCTACAATATGAACTTCAATATAAAAATGATAAGCTTAATTATGATCAATATTTATTGAGTGTAATTTTTGATAAACCATATATTACTGTGTTAAAGGCAGATAAAGTAAAAGATGAAAATGGAGAAATTTTTGTTGAAATTACTTTAAAAAACAGTTCCGGAGGTAATTACGGGATAGAAGAAAATATAATGGAAGATATTTTAGAAAGCAAAATTTCAGTTTCAGAAATGTTTAATTTGTATGTATCTATTAAGGATTTGCAGAGAAATATTATATCACAGCCTTATGAATATCATATAAAAAAGATGTCGTTTAATCAAGAATATACTATTATGTTTAAAATATTACGAGATGTTGAATCAGTCATAATTTCGACAAATTATGGTGATAAAATAGATGAAAAACAAGTATTTTTAAGTAGAAAACAAGATACAAATCTAATAATGATAAATCCTGAATATTATGCTCAAGAAGTAGAAAACGGACAAATGGTTACTTTTAAATTAATGATGGAGTATTTTGGGGATACAAGGCAAGGTTTTAAATTAGTGACTGAAGAATTACCTGATATTTTTACTTGGGATGTGATCAGTCTTCAATCTCAGGTTACATTATCCGGTTTATCGTTTTCTCCGTCAGAAACAATACAAACTTATGGCTTAAGAATTAGAGTACCTGAAAAAATAGGAGATAATTTAGAATTTGATAAACCTATTTTATTTAAAGTTTTACTTATGAATCAAATCGGTGAAATTTCCGGGCAAACGGAGTTGCAAATAGTTCCAACCGGTAGGGTTAATATGAAGCTTTCAGTAAATAATTTATATTGGAAAGGTGATGATTCGGAGGAAATTACATTTAAAGCCTTAAGACTAGAAAACGATGGAATGAAAACAATAACTAATATTTCAGCAGATGTTTTGTTGCCACTTGATTGGGAATATGTGTTAATACCTCAAAAAATAGAAAAACTAAATCCCGGAGAAAAAATTCCTATAGATTTAAAAGTCAAAATGAATAAAAAGGTTATGCCCGGTATATATCAAATAAAATATAAAATGACCGGTAATTATATTAATAGAAATCTTCAAACATCTGAAGTGGATTTTAAAGTAGAAGTAGTTAAAAAAACTAATATATTTGTTGTGTTGTTTGTTGTGATTATAAGTATTGTAATTATAATTACGACAATTTGGTTTATAATAAAAATATCCAAATCTTAGGAGGTAAAAATGTTAAAAATTGTCGATTTAAGTAAAAGATATGAAGATAATAATCTTGCTCTGGATCATCTTTATTTAGAAATTGAGTCAGGTCAGATTTTTGCGTTATTAGGTGCTAACGGTGCCGGTAAATCAACAACTATTAATTTAATCTGTGGTTTCATTCCGCCCAGTTCCGGAGATGTAGAAATTGAAGGTATTTCTCTTAAGAAAGAACCTCTAAAGATTAAAAGTAAACTTGCCTATTTATCTGAAAATGTTATGCTTTATGATAACTTTACCGGATTTCAAAATCTTCAATTCTTTGCTAATATTGGGGGAAATAAGCTTACCAAAAATGAACTTGAAACCATACTTAGAGATATTGGTTTGCAAGAAGAATTTATTCATAAAAATATTTCTAAATATTCTAAAGGTATGAGACAAAAAATTGGTATTGCTATTGCTCTTGTTAAGAATGCACCTGTCTTTTTACTTGATGAACCTTTTTCCGGTCTTGATCCTAAGGCTGCTCATGATTTTCAATTATTACTTTATAAATTAAGAGATGAAGGGAAAACTATTTTTATGTCAACTCATGATATCTTTAGAGCAAAAGAAATGGCAGATGTTGTGGGAATAATGAAAGATGGCAGATTGGTGATGACTAAGACTAAGGATGAATTAGAATATGAGGATTTAAGTAAAATTTATCTCGATTATATGGAAGGGCGTGAAACTAAAATAGAAGAAGATGATCAGGAAGTACAGTAACAGGTGTTATTCATTATTAGTATCGGAATCTGGACGGCTCGTCCGGGTGTCAACGATAATACAGACAAGTATATAATAATTATTGGGAGGTCGAAATGATTATGCAAGCTTTTATCAAGCATGAGATATTAAATCTATTAAAAAGCAAAAGAGTGTATTGGACTATTATATTGTTTATGTTGCTGTTTGCTTCTGTTTTTACAGTCAGAACAATAGATTTTAAAAAGCAGTTAAATCAGTATATACAAGATGTAGAACAAACGGAGGAATCTTTAAGAAAGGCTGCAAATTACAGCTATTTAAATCCCAGAGCAATAAAACAACCTCTTATCTTTTCAATCTATAATAATGGATATACATATCCGAGAGTAATCAATATTCAGTATATTCAATATATTTTAAATACAAGTTCTTTAAATCAGGAAAAGAATAATATCTATACTGAAAATAATATGTTGGATATTAGTTTTTTGGTAAGTTTTTTCCTTTCATTATTTATATTACTGATAGCTTATGACAGTGTAAATGGGGAAAAAGAAATCGGCACCTTACGAATCTTAATGACTTGGCCGATTAAAAGGCAAAGTTTTATTTTAAAAAAGATTTTGGGTATATTCTTCTTTGTCTTTATTGCTTTTTCATTGCCATATTTATTAAGTTTGTTTGTTATAATTGTTTTATTTGGTAATTTACTGACCTCAACCTTTTTTTTAAGTTTTTTCTTTTATTGGTTTGTTATTGCATTGTTTATCTTTTTTTTTAGCTTATTAGGAATATACTTATCAGTTTTAAGTGCTAAACCAAGCCGTTCATTGGTTTACTCTTTATTAGTTTGGATATTTTTAAGTATTATTTGCCCGGTAACTTGGGAATATATTATATCTCCAAAACTTTTCAATAATACATTTACTAATCTAAAAAATACTGCTGCCGTTAAATTGGATGATGCTAAAAAAGTATATTATCAAAAACTTCCGGATGAGGCAAATATAAACAAAGTTAGCCATTTTTTGTGGAATAATTATGATTTAAATGTCTTTGTATGGGGAGAACAAAGCACTTATGATACTCATTACAGATTTCACCATTATCTTTATGATAAATATTATCCGGCTGTCAGAGAAGCTGAACAAGCACGAGATAATTATATAAGAAAACATATTTATATAGAGAATGTAAAAAGTTTATATCAATTTTTTAATCCTCTTGTTGTTTTAGATAATATTAGTATGAAGATTGCAGGGAATTCCAGAGCAGATTATTTGTTATTTTTACAGGATGGTAGGAAAGTAAGGGATGATTTTGTTAATTTAGGAGTAATTGAAGGTTGGTATTTTGCTTATGATTATTTTGCTAAATACAAAAAGGAATATACTCCGATGAATTTTGAAGATTATCAAAATGAAAATCCTGACCACACATGGTTTGAATACTGGATGGAATATGCACAACCCCTTCAAAACAGTGCAGAATTATATGAAATGAAATTACCTAATATACAAAAATATCAACAAAGAGAATTAACTTTTACTGAGATATTTAACAGAATTTATCTCTTTTTGTTTTTGATGGTTATTCTGATTGTTGCTATTTGGCTTTTAACCTGGAAACAGTTTTTGAAATATGATATAAGATAGGAGATGACTATGAATAAAGATTTATTACTAAAAGATATAAGGATAATGCTTAAAGACTTAAAGTTTCAGATTTTCTTTGTCATTCTGACAGTATTGTTCATTTTATCATCTGTAAGTAGTGCGATAAACTATCAAAATAAATTTGACCTTTATCAGGAACAAGTCAATTCTTTTCAGGGCAGGGTTAAGGATGGCTATTATACTAAAATGATTGAGATGTTATCAAATAATTCTATATTTTTGATAAATAAACCCGGGTCAGAGATGCTTTTTAATACTTATGATAATTATCCGGATATGTTAACCAATAAAGTTGACTTTTTTAATCCATATCATATTCAGTTAGGTGGGTCTAAAAATGAAGTCTTTAAACTGAACTGGTTTTTTATTTTAGGAGTACTCACCGGTTTTATTATGCTGATTATGAGTTTTGAGGCAATGTCTAAAGAAAAGAGAGCCGGGACACTTAGATTATTGTCAATATATGGTTTTAAAAGACAGGTTTTCTTTTGGCATAAATATATTAGCTATATGATATTGTTTTTGATAGTTACAATACCGGCCTGTATCCTCTCTATGTTATTATTTTTTGTCCTGACCGGTATGTGGAGCAATATTGCTATATTCAATTATATTCTTATATATTCAATTTCTACTTTATTTGCTTCATTTTTTATACTCTTAGG
This sequence comes from Candidatus Cloacimonadota bacterium, assembly GCA_023230175.1. GTDB lineage: Bacteria > Cloacimonadota > Cloacimonadia > Cloacimonadales > WRIO01 > JALNXV01. The sequence continues at coordinate 901 of JALNXV010000045.1, read as the reverse complement.
GATATTTATCTCGATGTCAAAAAATTATAGAAGTAATATTGTAATGGTTATATTTATTTGGTTATTGTTTGTTATAATAATTCCACAGTCTGCTAATATCTTTGGAAAAATCATTTCACCTTTGAAAACAAGTATTGAATATGGTAGAGACTATTCTATTCAATGGAACAATGAATGGACGGAATGGCAGGATAAATATGAAGAAAAAGTTGGGGGAAATGGTTCGCTGGAGGACGGTTTGAGAGCTGCTGCCGTTTATGCTGCTGATGAGAAAGCTAATAGTGAATCCTTGAAAGAGATAAATGATAATCTCAAACAAATTAAAACAATAAATATGATTGCGAATATCTCTCCCTTTGGACAATTAGAAAAAATTGGCGAAATTATCTTTGACCAAGGTTACTATTTGTTAAATCATCAACATAAAACAATAGAAAGAAAAATGACAGAGATAAAAAATTTAATGATAGAGCAAGACAGTAAAGACTCTAATAGCTTGCATCTGTTTTATAGTTGGGCAAATACTGATAAATATGCTACCATGGATCAAGGTATTTATCCGTTTTCAAATCAAGTGTTTGAACAACCGGAATTGTTGTTGATTATAGAAATTGAAACAGATAGTATACTAGCCAAAACTTTGAAAATTTTATTGAGATTGTTGCCGATAATTATTTTAAATTTAATTTTTATTGTTGCTAATATACTTAAGATTAATAAATTAGATATTAGATAAGAAATGATTTTGTTGTGCGAGCATCCTTGCTTGCACTTTTTTTTTGCTACAAGCTGGAAGCTTATAGAACTTTTGTTGTGCGAGCATCCTTGCTTGCACGATAAACTTTTTAACTGTAAGAATATCAACAAATAAACTCCCTACAAGTCGGGAGTTCATAGAACA
>JALNXV010000044.1 GCA_023230175.1 Candidatus Cloacimonadota bacterium | reverse complement strand
ACCTGCACCGATATTTTGATTATCATTTTGAGGAATAGCAGATCTTACACTAAAATGATAACCACCTGAAACTAAAGCAAATTTAGCATTATGATTAGAAGGATTAATATTTAAGTTCATATTAACAGCTAAATTATCCGGGCAATCTTCATTTAAGCTTATATCAAATTCAACATTTGCTGTAGCACCGGAAGCAAGAGTAGAGAGTGAAGCTTCAGAATTAGAAATGCTTAAATATTGATTATTTGAGCTTAATACAGTGCTAATATCATTTACAGCAGAATCACTAAAATTCTTTAAATAAACTCTAATAGTAGCTGTTTGTCCTGCAAAGAAATTTCCATCTATAATTTCTTGAGAGGTTACACCAACACCGGTATTATTATTAATAAGAACTTGTTTGATAACAGGTCTTCTATTTCTTGCAGAAATAGTAACTCTATAATAAGTACCTTCGTCTGTATTTGGTAAAGGTAAAATAGCATTACCGTCAACTATTGGTACATAGGTAAAATCTGTTCCGTTTTTAGATGCAGTGGCAAAACCCTTATCAATATTACCTGCATCAATAACAATTGAATTTTCATTTACAGACACTTCATCAGGTAATGTAACTGCTATATTTTCAGGGTCTAATACCCACATATTTAATGATGGATCAGATAAGATATTATAAGTTCCCCAATAGAAATTCACAATACCGTCGTTTTGTTGTTCTCTTGGATAGTTATTATAAATCTCGATTCTGCCTCTCATAACACTTGAGCCAAAAATTCTGATACCTTCATCAAAAACACCATACATCATTCCAGAGCCGATAGAGTTGTTATATTCTGTACTAGTGTATAAAAAAGAAGGTCCAACAAAAGCTACGGCACCATTTGGTTGACCACTTGAGCCCAAATTCATAAAAGTTTCACCAAAACTTGGATTATAGGTAGAATGATTATAATCACCTGTATCACAGACTATAGAATATACTAAAGCCAATTTTCCATTATTATTAATAGTTTGTAAATGTTGATTATAAAATATTGGATAATGCCATCCGTTTGCGGCACCCCAGCCTCTATAAGTAACAATCTGAGCTCCTGCATTTAATTTATTCATAATATCACTTGTTGAAGCCTGAGGATCAAAAAGTGTATCAACATTAGTATATCCGGATTCTAACATCTTATTAGCTATCCATTTTGACATCTTAATTGGAGTTGTAGGAGTAATTCCACCACTTGAATAGTTTGCTGCAATGACTAAACCTCTAGTCATCCAATCATCAGTATTTTGGAAATTACCCATTTCATAATAACGAGTTTTAAATGTCAAAGTATGTAAATCATTATCAAGATTAAAACTAAAACGTCCAACCAATAATTCAGGGAAAAAATCGTTTCCAACTATTGTACCATAAGGTAAGTCTGTAGCATCATAGGTTCTAGTGTCAGGCTCTTCATATTGGAAAGGAGGGATTCTATAATATGAACCACTTCTGGAATTACCAATCAATAAAAGATAATCAGGTTTAACGCTCAAAGAATTATATTTATTTCTAATCATAGTTTTTATTTGATCATTACCGGCATTATCTCCGGCATCTTCTTTATAAAGTATATGAATATCAAAACCTAAAGACTTTTTCCAATTAACAAAATTTATGATCGCTTCATGATCAGCTAATCCATTATGAGAAACAATAATCATAGATGGTTTTTTATAATTTAAAGCACTTAAATAACTACCATCATAATTTGAAGCTAAAGATCTGTAAGAAGAAACAAAAGCCTCTGATATTTCAGTTGGTATATCAATAGCACCATTACCGGTTAAAGTAAAGCTTGCTTCTTTTATAATATCTATCTCATTATTATTTTGTGAAACCATATCAATAAAAACTGTAAATCCTCTCATTTCTTTAAAAACAAAATCTTTACTTATAAATATTTTTTCATTTCTTGTGTTATAAGAAGTTCTTATAAGTTCACCACTTAAATTGTACGTTTCTACCAACATACTGTTAACTGTCAAATCAGCTGTTTGTACCGGTAACGCAAATGTTTTTGATAAAGCGGGTAATTTAGTTTCAGTCATCATCTTTTTGATACTTGGCATTGACTTGCTATTAACCACAAAACTATATTCAACAGACTGAAAATTAGTTTGTACTGATTCAGTGATACTGTTATTGATCATAGCTTGAGAACTGATTTCATCAGTCATAAAACTTTCATAAGAACTGTTTAAATTGTCAACAGCAAATACAAATGAAACCATCATACAAATACTGATGAATACTAAAAATTTCTTCATTTTTACTCCTTTACTTTAAAAGCATAGCTTTTTTTGTTAAATTATTTTCTTTATTCTTTATATTTATCATATAAATACCGGAAGCTAAATCATTAGATTCTAGCCTATAAACAAAGAACTCTTCTTTTGTAGGCAAAAATTTTTCTGATTTAACTAACTGACCTTTAACGTTATAAATGTTTAATCTTGTCTCTTGTGTCTCCATACCGATTAATTTAAATCTTATATTCGTAACAGGATTAAATGGATTGGGATATATTTGTAATTCATTTTGTGAAACTTGAGAAATAATTTCATCTTCAATGGATGTTGTATAAGCTCCAACCTTTAACCTTATGTTATCAACTCTCCATCCGGGATCAGTCAATAATTCGTGATTAGGATTTCCTTCAATCCCGTCCTTTAATCTGAAATTCACATAAAATTCTGAATCCATATAGTCATCTAAGGGTATAATAACCTTTTCCCAACTATCATATTTGCCCGACCTCGACCATATAACTTGTGGAACCTCACTCGATATAATCAATTCTACTGAAATGAAATCATTATCCCATTCTGTATAACTAAAAGTATCAAACTCTAAATAGGCTTGTCTATCACCAAAAGAACTCAAGTCTATCGGGAAAACTGTACTAAATGAAATGTTTGCACCTGAATCATAATAATCTAACCATTCCCAACTATCAGCTAAAAAACTGTTGTTCTGGGAAGAGTCTGAAACAACCAACCACGGGCCGTCAAATGTCCAGTTGCAACACGAACCTTCAAATATTTCTTCAAACAATAACATAGTTTGAACTAAATCTAAATGCAAGCAAAGTCCCATATCTGATAATGTAATTTCTTGTATATATGGCATAATCGATTCATCATCAGGAATGACAGTAATCTGATGTATTCCTTGAAAATAATCAACACTAAAAGTTGGATTAAAATATATCGTGTCCGGTTCAACACTATCAATTATTAGCTTACCTGAGATCGGATTTCCATCCATATTAATTGAACCTGTAAATAATGCTGTATCAAGAGGTATTAAATTAACTTCGACATTATTTACAGTATTATTACTAATCTGAACATTTGATAAGCTTATAGTTTTAAAACCTTTTTTTGAAAACTTAATATTATACAAGCCTTCAAACAAAAAACGACTTACTTTCCCATCATTTTTAATCTGATGATTTTGATAAGAATCAGACCATACTTCCATAATCTTATAGTTTACTGATTCCGGTCCTAAACTACTTGCATTTGTGACAGTTATATCCATTCTTCCTATATTGGCAGGAAATTGATCTTGAGTTGTATTAATAACAAAAGATTCAAAAGCATCAATATAACTATCTAATTGACTTTCAACAAACTCAACAGATGGTATTTGTGAAAACTCACTATTAGATAACATAAAAGCAGAAATAGATTTGTTTACAAATAACCAATCTAAAATATTACCATTGCGTTCAGTTTGAGGAAATGCTTGCCAATTGCTATCAAATGAATCTGATATTTCATCAGCAACTGTAAGAAGATTTTCATAATCAACTATTTCTCTGACACCTAACCAATTATATGGAAAAACAACATTTTTATCATCAGTAGTATTATTAAAAATCAATGCAGAATGAATACTATAATCATCAATAAAATCTACCAAAGCTTTAGTTTCAGCTTCAGAATAAGCTTCTGAACCTCGATAATTTAAACTACCTTGTTCATATTGATTATAGGTTATACCATGTATCCAATTGCTATCAAAATTATAATACAAATCAACTCCATCATAAAAAGAATCAAATGTATTATTTTGATTTATATCACGTAAATTATTTTGAAACTCATTCAATGAGTTTCCAATTACAGCATCAAGACCATCCGGATTTAAAGTTATTATGAAATAAAAATTAACATTCTCTAACCATGAAACATAAGGCTCTTCTTCTCGCAAAGAAAGCAAATTAGTTAACAATTTAAGATTTAAATACATATTGCTTAAATCATTAGCTCTAATACCACTTAAAAACAATAAATTATTTGCTCCTTCAACATTGTTACTTACTTTTACAGCCTTAAGGATTTGATTATTTTCTTGAGAATAACCATAATCAATGATTGACATTAAATCTTGATTTTGAGTTTCAAGATTGATAATGTATTCTGTTATTTCCTCATAATCTAAATATCCGTCGGGAATATCTCTATTAATTAATGAATGATTAACTTCTTGAGCCGTAAGTATCGAACTGATTATAAATATCAGTATTAATAAATACTTATGCATTTTTCCTCCGAGAGTATAACTCTCAATTTGTATATCAGCACTCATCTGATTGTGATTTACTCACTTCTCTGACTTTTATAAAGAACTATTCTATATTTATATAAGCAATATTCTTTCCAAAAGCATAATATTGCACTATTTAAATAAAAGAACTTTAGCTACAAGCAATTTCCATTATCATAATAAACCTACAACCGACCTCCAAGATGCTTTTTTCCATCCTGGAGGTCCCTTGCTTCACGGTTGCTTATCATACAATTATTAATTAAGCTAAACATCTATCTTACAATAAATTAACATATCGTCATTAATTATTTATTTACAAAATCTAAAATAAGAGGTTTTACTTTTTCCAGACTCTCATTTATACTAACCTGAATAGATTCGCAAGTCAAAGTAGCTCCACTAATAAGTTCTACTTTCTGACCGGGGATATACTCTTTAAATCTTTGCATAAAACCCATAGAATTTATACGTTTAATATATGAAGAAGTTTCTTGACTTTTAATAATATTTGCTTGTATGACTTTCAAACTATCATTAAAAACAATACCTACTGTCGTTGTCCCTTGATAACCTCTATGTTTAGAATAATCAGTTGAAACAATAAAAAATAAATTTTCAGAATTCTCATTATTAAATTTTACTAATCGTTGTTTGGGATTTCTTCTGCTAAAATATGCTTCAAAATCATCAATCAAGATTTCTTTTTTTACTAAATCTAAATATTTTTTATCTTTAACTTCACCAAATTCATTTGCAACAATTATTCTTAAACTCGTTAATAACAACATAAAAACAAATATTTTTTTCATAAAACCTAATCCTTTATATACTTTATTATTCTTATTTTAAAAGATTGTCTCTTACGTCAAGTAAAAATTAAAGTCTATCAGTATTTGTTGTGTGAGCATCGATGCTCGCATACAAACTTTCTTTGAGCTTTTATGTTTAAGGATAAAATTAAGTAATAAAAAAATAATAATTGACATAATGTATGAAATCTTAAATATTGAATTAATAAAAAATCTGGAGTTTAAAAATGCGAACAATACATAAAATAATCAACGGTGATAGCCGACAAATGAATCTTATTCCAGACAATTCTATTAATTTAGTAATCACATCACCACCATATTGGCAATTAAAAGATTATGGTACAGAAAATCAAATTGGTTATCATGAAGACTATGAAACTTACGTAAACAACTTAAATCTTGTATGGAAAGAATGTTATAGGGTTCTTGATAATGGATGTAGATTGTGCATAAATATCGGAGACCAATTTGCAAGAGCTGTTTACTACGGTAGATATAAGGTAATTCCTATTAGAACTGAGATCATAAAATTTTGTGAAAGTATTGGATTTGATTATATGGGTGCAATAATCTGGCAAAAGCAAACCACAACTAATACAACAGGTGGAGCTTCTCTAATGGGTAGTTTTCCAACCCCAAGAAATGGTATTCTTTCGATTGATTATGAGTTTATTTTAATATTTAAAAAATTAGGTACATCAAAAATTAAAATTAGTAAAGAAATTAAAGAACAATCACGATTAACTTTAGAAGAATGGAAAGAATATTTTTCTGGTCACTGGAACTTTGGTGGAGTTAGGCAAGACCGACACATTGCAATGTTTCCAGAGGAACTACCCAAAAGACTGATAAAAATGTTTGCTTTTAAAGGTGAAACAGTATTAGATCCATTTTTAGGAAGTGGAACTACATCTTTAGCTGCAAAAAATTTAGAAAGAAACTCAATTGGTTATGAGATAAATTCTGATTTCTTAAAAATTGCAAAAGAAAGATTGAATATTTATCAAACTGATATTCATGGCACAATATATGAAATTCTAAAGGATGATATAAATATTAATATCAAAAAAGAGTTTGAAAATTTACCATATCGTTTTATTGATTATCAAAATTTTGATAAAAAAATTGACCCTAAAAAATTGCAATTTGGCTCAAAAATTGATTTGGATAGCGGAAAAAGAGAAGACTATTATTCAATAAAAGAAATCATTAGTCCTGAACTGATAAAACTTAACAATGACCTCATTATAAGATTAATCGGAGTTAAAGAAAAGAAAGATATGAATGATTTAGCCAAAGAATATCTTCATAATAAGACAAAAGGGAAGAAAGTATTTATAAGGTTTGATCAGCAAAAATATGATGAACAGAATAATTTACTGTGTTACTTATATCTTAAGAATAAAACATTTTTAAATGCTCACCTTATTAAAGAAGGTTTTGCTGAAATAGATATTTCATTAGATTTCAAATATAAAAACAAGTTTTTAAGTTACAGATTAAATAATGCATAGAAACTAGTATACATAAACAACCGATAAAAAATATTCAAAAAGAAATTAGCATAATTTTATTCCCATAGAATAAGGAGATAAAAATGGCAAAAGAATGGATTTTAAACAGTGCGATGAACCGCTTTCAGTTAAACTTTAAAAGAAATGTTGGTGCAACATCAGAAAGTATCAGGCAGTGCGAACCAAAAACTTTAGATGATTGGGAGAAATACTATTTCTCAGAAGTCCGATCAAAAGAACATATAATTGAGTTAGGTAAAAAACTTTACATCAAGATAACCGAAGTAATTTCATCTGAAGTTGAAGAAATTACAGAACAGGATTGTATTGACTATATGCTCCAATTAGTAATTAACAGAACCTTTGATGGATATTTGACTGAAATCAAAACTATATACGGTCAACTTGAACAAGCACTTAATCTGAAAATCCTACCTGCTTGTGATAAATGGGATAGGCTTTATAATGTTGATTTCTTTATTGAGATTAAAGACAAATACATAGGGCTTCAGATTAAACCAGTTAATCAAGGTATTCAGATGTCACAAATTTTCAAGGAAAAGACAATACAATTAAAGTCTCACGAGATGTTTGAGGAAAAATTTGGAGGTAAGGTTTTTTATATTTTTTCATCAAAAGCAAACGGGAAAAAAGTAATAATGAATCCTGAAGTTATTGAAGAGATTAAACAAGAAATTTTCAGACTTAAACAAAAAAAAAATAACAATTTAAACAATATTTTTAACAGATAATTTTCAAACACATAGCATTTATATTACCAATATTAATTTATAATCATAATCAAATAAATCATTTATTACCTCAGATATAATTTTGATTCTTATAAATCATTAATACATCCCAAAGTCTCTTCTGACAACAACAATTTCATTAAAGTCTTCATGCAAACAAAGATGCTCGCACAACGATATTATTCAACAGCTTTAACAATGTTTGAGATTATTCAAAAGCATTATGTGATTCAAGACACAAAGCAAATTTTTTTGGCTTATTTAAGACAATTAGCAATCTTATATGGGCAAAAGCATACTGTTGTGCAATTTTGAACACAAGGTAAACACATTAAAGAAACCTATAAAGCATTATAAGTCATACAATAACGTATGCTTAAAACAAGATAAAATTAATTGGCACAACAAATGATAATAGATAATTATAGAAATTGAAAAGGAGGCTAAGATGGAAATAACAGTTTGTGTTGGAAGTTCTTGCCACATAAAAGGTTCACATAATTTTATTGATTATCTCCAAAAAGCTATACCGGCGTATAATCTCGATGAAAAAATTGTCTTAAAAGCAAGCTTTTGTATGGGTAAATGTTCAGAAGGAATAAATATAAAGATAGATAACGAAAGAATGGTTCTTAATAATCTTGAAGAGCTAAAAGATCTATTTATTAACACTTTAGTAGATAAGGCAAAGAAGGAAAAATGCATCCTTTCATAAGAACTAAAGAAGCAAATTGCAAAGACTGTTATAAATGTATCAGGCATTGCAGTGTAAAGGCTATTAGAATAACTAATGGTCATGCTCAAATAGTACCGGAAAGATGTATATTAGATGGCAAGTGTGTTCAAATATGCCCTCAAAATGCGAAAGTAATAGTATCTCAATTAGATGAAGTCAAACAATTAGTTAAATCAGATAAGACGGTTGTATTAAGTTTAGCTCCTTCATTTCCATCAGTATTTAATAAATATGCACCTTTTCAACTTTATAGAGCATTTCAAAAATTAGGATTTAATGAAATAGAAGAGACTGCTGTAGCGGCTCATTATGTAGCAAAAGAATATCAAAAATTAGTATTAAAAAATGATTTTTTAATTTCTTCAGACTGTCCCTCAGTCGTAAATCTGATAGAGATATATCATCCTCATTTAATCAAATATTTAGCACCTGTTACATCACCAATGGTAGCACATTCTATTATGTTACGTAAAGCATTTAAAGAAAAATATAATAAAGATATATCAATAGTTTTTGTTGGTCCTTGCATAGCTAAAATGCAAGAGGCTGAAAGAGATAATTCGGCAGCAGATTATGTAATTTCATTTTTAGAGATACAACAATGGTTAAAAGAAGAAAATATTGATGTTGAATCATTTGACGCAACTCCTATCAAAAGTAAATATACCGACAATGCAGCCCGTATGTATCCACTTGAAGGCGGTTTATTAAAAAGTATCGGACTTGAACATTTTTCATCACAATATTTTTCTGTAACCGGATTTGCAGACTGTAACAATTTCTTAAAAAATTATGATTCTCTATCAGGAAATATAAAATTAGCAGAACTAATGATTTGTGATGACGGGTGCGTAAGCGGACCTCTTTCAGGAAATGAATACCCTCCTCTTGTAAGAAAAAAGATATTTGAATACGAAGCTTTATATGATCATCTACCTGTCTTATTTGACTATGATAATATTGAATTTGATCTATCACAAAGCTTTTCTGATAGACACGTTGATAGCCCAAACTATACTGAAGAAAATATTCAAGCTGTCCTAAACAAAACAGGTAAATTTACCAAAGAAGATGAACTCAATTGTGGTGCCTGCGGTTATTATTCTTGCAGAGACAAAGCAATCGCAGTGCTTGAAGGTATGGCTGAAATTGATATGTGTATCCCCTTTATGCGTAGAAAAGCAGAATCAAGAACTAATAAGATTGTTGAACTTGATCCAAATGGTGTTTTAGAAGTTGATAAAAATTATAATATCATACACTTAAATAAAGCCTTATGTAATATGTTTGAAATTGCTAATTCTATTAACATCACAGGTAAACACTATCAAGAAATTATTGATATAGATATTTTTGAACATCATAAAAATCCTGAAAAAGCATTTTGTGCTAAATCAGAAAAATTAGATAAATACTACGAAATTTTAACTCTTGATTTACAAGAAGATGAAATCTATGTCGCAATTATAACCGATATAACTCAAAAAATCAAAAACAAAAAAAATATAGATAACCTTAAAAAAGAAACTATTGACAAGGCAACAGATGTCATCCATAAACAGATGAGAGTAGCTCAAGAAATAGCTTCATTACTCGGTGAAACTACTGCCGAAACAAAAGTTACCCTTTTAGAATTAATGAATGTCTATAAAAAAGAGGTTGATTAAATGTCTAATATCCAGCTACATTTTGAGATTGCTTCCGCTCAATTAAATAAATTCGGCGAAGAACTTTGCGGTGATTCCATCATCACATCTCAAAATCCTGAAGATTCGACTATTGTTTTATCAGATGGTCTCGGTAGTGGAGTTAAAGCTAATATTTTAGCAACCTTAACCTCAAGAATTATCTCTGTTATGCTCAATAATGGCTGTAAACTTGATGATGTTGTCGAAACTCTAATAGAAACACTGCCTACTTGTTCATATAGAAAATTAGCTTACAGTACTTTTTCTGTGGCAAAATTCACTCAAACCGGGCAAGTTCATTTAGTCGAATATGACAACCCTCCTGCTATCGTTATTAAAAATAAACAGCTATATTCAGTTCAATATCAAGAACATAATATCAGAGGGAAAAAGATTAACGAGGCATTACTTCCTGCAGAAATAGGCGATTATTATATCTTTATGAGTGACGGAGAAGTTCATGCAGGCATTGGAGGTATCTGGAACCTTGGTTGGTCTTGGGAAAGAATTGCAGAATTCGTTGAACGTATCGTTAATAAATCACTTACTGCAAGTCAACTCGCATTTGAATTAACTAATATAGCTCAACAATTATATGCTTCTAAACCGGGAGATGATACTTCTGTAGCAGTAGTAAGAGTAAGAGAAAAAAGAGTTGTAAAAGTTCTTATCGGAGCTCCGGGAAAGCAGGATTTAGATAGATTTGTAGTCAATAGGTTTATGTCAGGCAATGGCAAGAAAATTGTTTGCGGAGGAACTACAAGTAATATCGTAGCCAGAATTTTAGAAAAAGATGTAGAAGTTGACTTAGACTCTATCAAACCGGGTATCCCACCAATTGGCAAAATCAATGGTATCAATTTAGTAACCGAAGGTATTATCACAATTAGTCAATTATTAAAAATTCTCAAAGATAAACAAGAAACTCCGGATTATCACCTTGAACAAAAAAATGATGGTGTAAGCCTTTTATTAAAAGAATTATTAGATGCAGATGAGATAACTTTTATGGTCGGACAAGCAATGAATCCCGCTCACCAAAATCCTGAAATACCACCGGAATTTGGTCTAAAAACAAAAATAACCGAGGATATAGCACGTATTCTCAATAAATTAAATAAACAGATAATTTTAGAATATTATTAAAAAAAACGGAGGAAAAATGGAACAAGCAATGAATGAATCATTAGACTGGTTAGATGAAATAATTGAAGGTTTTGGATCTTCACGTACATCATTAATCCCTGTATTACAAAGTGTGCAAAGTAAATATCGTTATTTACCGGAACACGTTATGAGTCATATTTCTGAAAAAATGGCTTTACCCTTATCAAATATATATGGTGTTGCTACATTTTATGCTCAATTCTCAACTCAACCCAAAGGCAAACATATCGTTCAAGTATGTGATGGAACAGCTTGTCATGTCCGAGGAGCAAAAGATATCATTTCTCGCATCAGAAAAGATTTTAAGCTTGATGCCGAAAAAAATACAACCGACGATAAATTGTTAACCTTAGAAACTGTTGCTTGTATAGGTGCTTGTGCTATGGCTCCGGCAGTTATTGTTGATGGTCATGTTTATGGTCATATGACACCGGACAAAATGATGAATATCATTAGTGAAATCAAAGAGGAGGAAACAAATGAATAACATAATCGAAAAATTAGATAAAGAAATGTATAACAATATAGAAAAACCTTGCTTAGAATATTGCAGATATATGCTCGGTCTTCAAGAATTATCAGCAGAACAAAAAAAAATTGCTGACGACTTAACAGGAGTTTATACTAAAAAAACTAATATGTTCAAAGCTCAAATTGCTTTATGTAAAGGTACCGGATGTCAAGCTTCAGGCGAAATCTCTCTAAAACAAAAATTTGATGAAGTTATCAAAGCAAAAGGCTTAGAAAATGATATCCATATAATCGAAACAGGATGTCGCGGTTTCTGTGAAATGGGTCCTATTGTTGAAATATTTCCACAACATTATTTCTATGTAAGAGTAACCCCAAACCACGTAGAAGATATTATCGAAAAAACTATCCTTAATAATCAAGTAATTGACGAATTAGTCTTTGAAGGCTCTCCCGTTGCAGAAGAAATGAATTTCTATAAAAAACAAACTCGTAGAGTACTTGCTGAATCAGGGATGATAGATGCAGAAAATATTAACGATGCAGTTGCTGCCGGTGCGTATAAAGGACTTAAAAGAGCTTTATTCGATATGACCCCTGCTGAAGTTATTGACGAAGTAACTAAAGCCGGACTTCGTGGTCGTGGCGGTGGAGGTTTTTTGACCGGTCTCAAATGGAAACTTACTGCTCAACAAAAAGAAACAATTAAATATGTTGTTTGCAACGCTGACGAAGGAGACCCGGGTGCTTTTATGGATAGGTCAATCTTAGAAGGTGACCCTCATAAAGTTATCGAAGGTATGGCACTCGCTGCCTATGCAATAGGAGCTGAAGAAGGATATGTTTATGTTCGTGCAGAATACCCTCTCGCAATCGCCAGATATAAACTTGCTATCGAACAAGCAGAAAAAATGGGACTACTCGGTAAAAATATTATGGGCTCTAACTTTAACTTTTCAATGAAAATAGCTCAAGGTGCCGGTGCCTTTGTCTGTGGCGAAGAAAGTGCCCTTATCGCTTCTATCGAAGGTAAACGAGGTATGCCAACTCCTAAACCACCTTTCCCTGCAGAAAGAGGTCTCTTTGATAAACCTACTAATATTAACAATGTTGAAACTTATGCTTCTGTTCCTCTAATCCTTAAAAACGGATGGGAATGGTATGCTTCTGTTGGTACTGAAAATAGTAGAGGTACTAAAATCTTTGCTCTAACAGGTAAAATAAAAAATACCGGCCTTGTTGAAGTTCCTATGGGTATCACACTCAGAGAGATAATCTTTGATATCGGTGGAGGTATTAAAAACGGTGGTAAATTTAAAGCTGCTCAAATCGGTGGACCTTCCGGTGGTTGCTTAACAGAAGAACATCTGGATATGCCTATGGACTATGATTCACTACAAGCAGCCGGTGCTATGGTAGGTTCAGGCGGATTAGTTGTTCTTGACGATAAAACCTGTATGGTAGAAATCGCCCGTTTCTTTATGCACTTCACTCAAGACGAATCCTGTGGAAAGTGCATCCCTTGTCGAGTAGGAACCAAACAAATGCTCGAATTAATGGGAAAAATCACTCAAGGTAACGGAACAATGGAAGACTTAACTACCCTTGAAGAATTAGGTTTAGTCGTTAAAAACGCATCTCTCTGCGGTCTCGGCAAAACTGCTCCTAACCCTATTCTTTCTACAATTAGATACTTTAGAGACGAATACTTAGCTCATATTGTTGATAAAAAATGCCCTGCAGGTGAATGTGAATCTCTTAGAACATTCCATATTGATGCTGAAAAATGCAAAGGTTGCACAAAATGTGCTAAAGTTTGCCCTAACGGAGCTATTATCGGTTCTGTTAAACAAGCTCATGAAATACTTCAAGATAAATGTATTAAATGCGGTGCTTGCATAGCATCATGCCCATTTAATGCTATATATACAGCTTAATTCTTCATACATAACACACTCCTCATAGCTCCCAAAGCAACGAAGCAGGTTTCCCCTTCCTGCTTCGTATTTTATTTTAAAAATAAATAAAGACTGTTAATAATGGAAAAAAATCACCTTATTCAAAAAAAATAGTTGACAATAAAAACTAATTTTAAAAAATTAAGATTAGGCTATAAAAGTGATAAAATTTCAAAGGAGGCAAAATGAAAAAATTATTAGTCTTAGCCATTTTGATTAGTGCAGTTGCTTTATCTGCAACTCCTACTTGGACATGGCATGTCCAACCAACACTCTTAAGCTTCTCAATGTATGATTACCAAAATGGAGCTTATGACGGTTATCCTATTCGTCTTCAAAATGAAGGAATTGATAATCATGGTATCTATATGACCTATATGGCAAACCAAACTGCCGCTGTTCCTCGTCGCCAAAACTACGCATTCTCAAGTTTAGATGGAACTATCCAAGCAGAAGGTACAATTACTTCTGTTCCTTCAAGTGAAGGATTTGGTACACTCGCTATCGATCCTGATACAGGTAACCCAATTTTTGTATGGCATGCAGGTTATGATTCTGAAGCTTTTTACTCATATTTTACTTGGGATATCTTTAGTTTCAGCAATACAGCAGGTAATGCTTTTGCTGATTACGCTCCTGCAATTGTAAATGATCCGGATGAAGCTGACC
This sequence comes from Candidatus Cloacimonadota bacterium, assembly GCA_023230175.1. GTDB lineage: Bacteria > Cloacimonadota > Cloacimonadia > Cloacimonadales > WRIO01 > JALNXV01. Next base: position 26 of record JALNXV010000044.1, on the reverse strand, counting down.
ACGAATATATTTGGCCTGTTGTTCAT
>JALNXV010000422.1 GCA_023230175.1 Candidatus Cloacimonadota bacterium | reverse complement strand
TTCACGAAAAAACAGACTCACTAAAGCTCTTATTTCCGAAACCTGTAATCCTGCTTATATTGAAGTTATAAAAACCTATACTAAAGGTGTTGGCATTGAATTGCAGTTTATTCCGGCAAAAAATGGAGTTACTGATATTGATAAACTGAATGAAATGATGGATGATAATACAAGTAGCGTTTTAATTCAATCTCCAAACTTTTTTGGCAATATAGAAGATAATTTTGAGTTAGAAAAAGTTGTTAGAAAAGCAAAAAAGGCATTATATTTATCAGCTGTCGATCCAATATCTTTGGCTATTTTAAATGCTCCATCAGAATATAATGCAGATATTGTTATTGGCGAAGGTCAAGCTTTAGGAAATAAACCTTATTATGGCGGACCATTATTTGGTTTTCTCGCCAGTAAAATGGAGTTATCACGAATGATGCCCGGTAGAATCGTAGGCCAAACAACTGATGTTGACGGGAAAAGAGCTTATGTTTTAACTTTGCAAGCTCGTGAACAACATATTAGAAGAGATAAAGCTACATCAAATATATGTTCAAATCAGGCTTTATGTACTCTTGCAAGTACTGTTTATATGTGCTTGATGGGTAAAAAAGGGTTACAAGAAGTTGCTGAACTTTCTATGTCAAAAGCTCATTATCTTGCTGAAGAAATTAGCAAAATCAATGGCTTTTCACTTGCTTATACACAACCGTTTTTTAAAGAATTTGTAGTTAATACTACTCTTGAACCTGATTATATTATCCAACAATTAAAAGAAAAAAATATACTTCCCGGTATTGATTTGAGTTGTTACGGATATAAAAAACAATTACTTGTTACTGTTACTGAGAAGAAATCTAAAATAGAAATGGATTCACTTTTAAATGCATTAAGAGAGGTGAAATAATGGCACAATTAATTTTTGAAAAATCAAGAATGGGTAGAAAAGGTTATACTCTTCCTAAAAATGATGTTAATATTGATATTAATAAATCTATAGATTCTAAGTTTTTAAGAAAACAAGATTTAAATTTTCCAGAAGTAAGTGAACTTGATGTTATGAGACATTTTATCGAATTATCCCATATGAATCACTTTATTGAAAAAGGCTTTTATCCACTTGGCTCTTGTACTATGAAATATAACCCTAAATCACATGAAGCATTAGTAAGACACCCTTGTTTAATGGATTTACATCCAAATCAACCTCAGGAATCTGTTCAAGGTGCTTTAGAGATAATGTTCGAATTACAAAAAGATTTATCAGAGATCGCCGGTATGGCTCAAACTACTTTGCAACCTGTTGCCGGTGCTCAAGGTGAATTTACCGGTCTTAAGGTTATCAGAGCATATCATGAACATAAAGGGAATCATCATAAAAATGTAATTATTTTACCTGATTCTGCTCACGGAACTAATCCTGCATCTGTCGCTCTCGCCGGAATGAAAGTTGTTGAAATTAAATCTAATAGTAAAGGAATGGTTGACCTTGAAGCATTAAGAAGTGTTGTTAATGAAAATACTGCCGGCTTTATGTTGACTAACCCAAATACTCTTGGACTTTTTGAAACACAAATCGAAGAAATAGCAAAGATTATTCATTCTGTTGACGGCTTGATGTATATGGATGGTGCTAATTTTAACGCTATTCTTGGTATCGTTAAACCGGGTAAAATTGGTTTTGACGTTATGCATTATAATATCCATAAAACTCTATCTACTCCTCATGGAGGCGGTGGCCCGGGTTCCGGTGCTGTTTCTGTCAGAGAAGATTTAGTTAAATTTTTGCCTTGTCCCTTAGTACATTGTAAAGATGGAGAATATTATTTAAGTTTTGAAAATGAAGAAACTTCCATAGGTAGAGTACATTCTTATTTTGGTAATTTTGCTATTAATGTAAGGGCTTATATTTACTTGAAAATGCTTGGTGGTAAAGGATTGAGAGAGGTTTCTGAAAATGCTGTCATAAACGCTAACTATCTAATGAAAAAATTAGAGAAAACATATCTTATCCCTCATAATCATACATATTGTATGCATGAATTTGTAGCAAGCGGTGATTGGCAAAAAGAAAAGTGTACCAAAAAAAATGACGATAATACTATTTGCCAAATCAAAACTCTTGATATTGCTAAAAGAATACTTGATAAAGGATATCATGCTCCAACTATTTATTTTCCTTTGATTGTACACGAAGCAATTATGATTGAGCCTACCGAAACAGAAAGTAAACAAACCCTTGATGAATTTATCACTGCTATGTTAGAAATAAATGAAGAATGTATTAATAATCCTCAGATTGTTTTAAACGCTCCTACAAATACACCTGTTCGAAGAGTGGATGATGTTAAAGCTGTTAAAGAATTAAACGTAAGGTATCAAAAATAAATATAATTTAATAAGTTACAGGTAGGCAAGAAAAGCTTACCTGTATTTTTTTTAAAAAAGTATTGACATTTCTAAATTTATAGTTATTATTATTGTGGAGGGGATGATGCAGAAATTTTATGTGCTTTTTGCTTTTTTAATAATCGGTATCTTGGGGATAATAGTTTACTTGAGTTATTTTATTACATTTAACAAGGGTTACAAAAGTGATATAAAGGTCAAAGAAGATACTCAACAAGTTTCAAATTCTAATCCTGAAGATGTTATTACAATTGGATTGTTTATCTCGACTACAGGAATAAATGCATTTTCTGATGCAAATTCTTATGAAGGGGCAATGCTTTCCGAAGATTATATCAATGATAATGGTGGTCTTTTAGGAAAAAAAATAAAGGTTAAAATTTATGACAATCAAAGTACAGCAATTGGAGCTAAACAAGCAGCACAAAGAGCTGTTGCTGATAATATTGTGGCTGCTGTAGGAGCAAATAGAAGTACACAAACTTTGGCTATTGCGCCTGTGTTACAAGAGGCAGGTATCCCTTTGATTACCCCTTTTTCTACCGTGGATAGGATTACAGAAATTGGAGATTATATTTTTAGAGTTTGTTATAATGATAGTTTTCAAGGAAAAACATTAGCTAAATATAGCTTAGAAGAACTCAAGTTGAATACAGCAGTTATATTAAGTCAAATTGATGAAGAATATGGTATGATTTTAACAGAAAAATTTACAGATTACTATAATTCAAATGGTGGACAAGTTTTATGGTCAGGATGTTATAAATCAAGAGATATGGATTTTGCTAAGCAACTTAGTAAAATAA
>JALNXV010000421.1 GCA_023230175.1 Candidatus Cloacimonadota bacterium | reverse complement strand
AACTTTAGAACCGATTAAAATGAGATTGGAAACAATTTCACCGGAAGAACTACAGGCGGCAATGGAAAAACAAACAGTTATTGATTTGATGAGTATTGGCATAACTGACACGGAATGGGTAAAATATGTTGTTTATGGTGTTATTGCTATAGCACTTGGGTATTTTATCTATAATATGTTGTAGAGGTAAATAATATGTATGAATTTATACCTTCATTTTTTGCTTATGAGCATAATTTAATGGTAGTTTTCATCATGTTATGTGTAATAATTATTTTCGAGTATATCTTATTCAAGGAGGTATAAAAAATGACGGAATTAGAAGAAATGCTATTTGAAAAACCAGAAGAAGAACAAACGAAAACAAAAATTGATGATATTGCTAAAGCAGTTGATTTAATTGTTTCTTCTGAAAATATTGACCAAAAAGGGAGATTAACGAAACAACAAATTAGAGGAATTATCAAGGTAGAATCTCTTAACATTTACCTACAAACAAAATTAGGGAAAAAAGTTAATCGGCATACAGGAAAACCGTATTATATTGAAAATAGGGTTTTAACGACTATTGCAGACAGAATTAAGGTTCTGCCTATCTCCCTGAATGGAAAAGGAAGGGATGAAATTATCAAAATTGTGGAAGGGTTTGGTATTTCTATCCATGAAGAAGGAGAAAACGGAATAAAAAATAGAATGTTCAGGAGGTAAATAAAAAAATGATTGTGGGTATTTGTGGCACTTATGATGATACTTATTCATCAGGAATTAGAGGAAACGGAAAAACGTGCACAATGACAGCACTATTAAAAAAGGATAAGGATAAGAGTAAGAGAGAGGTTTATACTAATTATTATACTACTTTCTCTCGCGTTTTAAGCACTCAGGAGATTATTAATCTCCTGAAAGAAGGAGAGTTATATAATACAACAATAGGAATAGATGAAATTCAAATTATCGTTAATTCATTGGGAACAAAAGGAAAAATCGTTAATTTTATCGATAGTGCTATTGCACAAACGCGAAAATATGAAGTAGATTTATATTACGCTTCTCAGAGATTTTTAAACGTTAATAACAGATTGAGAATACAAACGGACGTTTTTCTCCTTCCTGAGAAACGTCATTTGGATAATTCTCTCTGTTGTGTAGATAGATGTATAAAAGAGCATAGGATATATGTATATTCAAAATGTCCATTTAGAAGAGAACCAATTATGAAAATTAATCCTGCAATAGTAGGAAAATATTATAATACAAGAGAACCTGTAAATGAATCTATAGAATTATAGGGTAGGAAGAAATATTATTTTCTAAAACATCTTTTCCATTAATAAAATCTCTTTCCCATATCCTTTTAGAATCACCATTAATTTTAATCTGTTTTTCTACACTTTCCCATATATTCATTTGCTCGATATTCCGCTTCTTAGTTTGTGCTAATATTTCTCCTAAATGAATTGGCCTTGAATTGATATAGGTAAACTCTGTTTCTTCTGCTATTAATGCGAGAATTTCATACAGAGAAACTTTTTGCTTTTTCGTTAATGAAAACTGCTCTTTTACCTCATTAATATTATCCATTTTTTCAAGGTTAAATCCTCTATACCGGGTTTTAATTCCCTCTTCAGATTTGATAGAATATACATCCGATTGTATGTATAATCCTTCTCCGAAAGAATCTAATTCAAATTGGCCTAAAGTTGTACCTTCAAACAGTTTATTCTCAAATGATATAACCTTCTCTGAATGAATGGAATCTGTAGAAAAACCTATAATGCTTTCAGGAGATTTTATAGCAGATTCTAATAATTGCAGTCTGGTATTAGCGGTAATTTCAGCGGCCCAAATGGGATTAAATATTTTTCCAGTTTTTCCCCCTACAGTTTGAATAAATTTACCATAAAGAGAATTAAGGATAATTTTTACACAATAGCGTATATCCTTATCCTTTTCTGTTTCCTTCCATTGATATAATTTAAGAATTTCATCTTTTAATGGATATACAAGGTTATTTTCTTCAAAATAATATCCTTCCAACACTTTTATATCTGTTTCTGGAAAATGTTTTAAAGAAAATTCAACCTCTTTTTGAGTTAACCATTGATTAAAACTCCCGTTTGGATATACGTTTAATCCACTGATTTTTTGCATAAATGGGGATAATACCGGGTGCATATGCTCAATCTCGCATAAGTAAAATCCTGATACACAATTGGGTTTAAATTCATCAGTGGAATACCAGACACCTAAATTATAGTTAGGAAGTTGTACCATTTGGTAAGGATACGCTGATTTTATATCATAGAGATATACAATATCAAAATGTCCTCTTTTTAATAATTCAAATCTTCCACCGGAATAAGATTGATAAGCTGCTTTTAAAACTTCAATTGGAAGAGAATTTATCGTTGGAATATTTGTATTCTGTAAAAAATACTCTTGGGAATATCCACCTTTTGAATAGGGGGCAGACGGAAGGAAATGGATATGGTTATCAATCATTGACCAGAAATAATCTGCTACCTCTTTCGTTAATTGGGCGTCTATCAGACAATATTTTATAATCTCTGCTTGATTAGCATTCCAATACTCAATATCGGTATTGAGTCTTCTTGAATCAATAGCATCATACTTTTCTTTTCCTAAATAGGTTTTTGAAGCCTGATTAAGAGACGTTCCTAAAAAATTGTTTATATCGTAAAACGTGCAAGAGTGCTCCTGAGAATCGGATATTTTCAGAAATTTTTTATCCAGATAATGAAGAGAATATCCGTTATAATTGAGTTCTCCTGTAGCATACAGAAGTTTTAACTCATCTAAAGAAAGGTGTTTAATCAATGCTTCAAAGTCAAAACGAATATTAAAGAACCAATTATTTTTCCCTCTAAAACCTCTAAATTTTAAAAAGTCTAAAACATCATCAAAATTTTCAAGGATTTTATATCTTCCGAAAGAATCACAAATTAACCTTGCCTTACCTAAATACGTTTCAGTGTCAATACCTGTGTTTAGTCGCCTTGCCATACCCTTCTTTTTATACCTCCTTTGTTTTCTGATAGACAGTTCATCAAACGCATACTTCATCTTAAATAACCTCCTTTTCAGATAAAAATAGATTTTTGGTATCTGATAGAGATATATTTTAAATTATTTCAAAAAAGATTAATGCCCTCTCAAATCGGTAAGAGTTGGATTAAGGTGTTTATT
>JALNXV010000043.1 GCA_023230175.1 Candidatus Cloacimonadota bacterium | reverse complement strand
GTGAGTCGAGGATGACAAAACGGTGTCATCCTGAACAAAGTGAAGGATCTCTCTTTTGTCCTCAAGTCCCTTCTTGCTTACTCGACCAGGATGGTCAAGCTACGATATTCGCAATTAGAGACTCAAGTCCACAGTCAGACTTGACTTGCAACGAGCAAAGCGAGTGTGAGTTGAGAATGACTAACATCTTGTCATTGCGATGAGCCTGCGAAGAAGCAATCTTGTTTAATGGGACAAGCTTGTTAAAAAACTTGAGGTATATCAAAAATTATTAAATAATTAGCTTGACAAAAAAAGTCTTTTTTTAATACTTGGTAAGTCAATATAGTAGTAAGAAAGGAGGTGAGTTAATGCCTATAGTTTATGCTAAAGAAACCGAACCTTTTGAAATAACTTTAAAGCGTTTCAAAAAGAGATGTGAAAAAGCAGCTATCTTATCTGATATTAAAAAACATCAAGCTTATGAAAAACCAAGTGAAGCAAGAAAAAGAAAAGAAAACGCTGCACGTAGAAAAATGTTTAAAATGATTAGAAAGATGGAGAGATATTCATAAATGATTGAAAAGATTAATCAAGACTTAAAAGATGCTATGAAAGCTAAAGACGCTTTTGCATTAGAAGTGATTCGTTTGTTAAAAACTGATATTAAAAATTTAGAAATTGAAATTAAACGAGAACTTAAGCCTGATGAAATCTTAAATATTATTCAGAAATCGATCAAATCAAAAGAACAAGCAATTGAACTTTATCGTCAAGGTAATAGGCAGGATTTAGTAGAAAAAGCTGAAAAAGAAATTGTTTTTTTAAATAATTATCTACCTGAAAAATTATCAGATGAAGAAATTGATTCGGCTATTATTGAGGCAATTAAGCTAACTCAAGCTCAATCTATGAAAGATATGGGTAAGGTAATGAAATGTCTTAAAGAATCAGTTGGAAGTCGTGCTGACGCATCAGTTTTAAGTCTGAAAGTGAAATCTAAACTTTCTTAACATTTTGAAGGGGGATATTTCTCCCTTCATATTTTTTAATAACAGGAGAAAAAATGCATACTGTAGATATTATTTTGATTATAATTTTTCTTGTTTCTATGTTGTTGGGTTTTAAAAAAGGGTTTATATCTGCAATAATAACATGGATTGGTTTGTTGGTTTCACTTTTGATGATAGTACGTTTTGGACCGATGGTTCAGGCGGGAATTGAATTTAAACTCTCTATTGGGAGTCCTTTATCAAAGATAATAGCTTATGTATTAATCTTTATTTTAATAAGTATTTTAGGAGCTATCTTGAAAATACTTTTAAACTATATAGCTAAATTATTAAATTTAAGCTTATTAAATCGAACAATCGGAGCCATATTCGGTTTATTAAATTGTATGATTGTCATAATCTTTTTATTGTTTATAATCGATTTTTTACCTTATGTTAAACCTGTTAAAGAATATCTAAATGATTCTGCAATTATCACCGAGATGCAAAAAATAAAAAAAACAATTATCTTTGATTTAAAAGAAAAAAATTTAGACGTAAAGATATAATACTTAATTTAAATAATGAAGACAATCCAACATTTAGAATTTGACAAATATTTAGATATTGTTGTTTCTATTTGTCATTCAATACCCGGTAAGGCTTATTTGAAATCTATTAAGCCTTTGTCTGATATAGAATCAATTAATACTCGTTTAAACCAAATTAATGACATTCAATCAGTTATTATAAAGATTAGTGATTTTGATTTTAAAGATATTGAAGATATTGAATATATTTTTACTGAGATAAAAACATTAGCTTATAATTTTGAAGAATTTAGAGCAATTATTAGAATTATTTCATTATCAAATATGATATTAAGCTATAATGAGAAATGGATTGATTACCCGAGTTTTAAGAATTTTGTTAAGCCTTTGATTGATTATAAACTTTTTGAAATTAAGTTTAATCAAATTTTCAGTGATGAAGGTGAAGTACTCGATACTGCATCTACAACACTAAAAAATATTAGACAAAGAATTAGAAAATTAAAAGATAAAATTCAATCAGAATTAAATAGAACAATTAATAATTCACAATTAGAATCATATTTTCAAGATAAAATAGTTACTAAAAGAGACGAGCGATTTGTTATTCCTGTAAAAGAAGGCTTTGCATATATGATTGACGGGATTTCTCATGGTCGTTCCGGAAGTGGAGCTTCAATCTTTATCGAACCTAAGGCTGTAGTGCCCTTAAATAACGAATTGAATGATCTTTTTAAAACTGAGAAAGAAGAAATTTATAGGATTTTTTGTGAGTTTACTGCTGAAATAAGAAATGAAACAGAAGGTATCTTAAATAATTTTAAAATAATTTACATTCTTGATGCTTATTTTGCTGTTGCAAGAATTTCAAATCAAATTCAAGCTATTGTCCCTGAAATTTCTAAAGAAAATATACTTATTTTAAAAAGAGTAAGACATCCATTGTTGATATTAAAATTTGGTTCTATAAAAAAAGTTATACCTTATGATTTATCATTGGGTGATAAGTTTAAAACTTTACTTATTTCCGGTCCTAACACCGGAGGTAAAACTATAACTCTTAAATCTGTGGGATTGTGTGTTTTAATGGCTTTATCAGGATTACCTATTCCTGCTGATTATGGTACAAAAATCGGTCTCTTATCCGGCATTTATGCCGATATAGGCGATAATCAATCTATTGAATCATCATTAAGTACCTATAGTGGACATATTGAGAATATTAAACATTTAATTGTTAATTCAAATGAAAACTCATTAGTTTTGATAGATGAGATTGGGTCTGCTACTGACCCTGAACAAGGTGCAGCTTTAGCTCAAGCAATCTTAGAAAAATTAGTAGAAAAAAAGGTTTTAGCAGTTATTACTACACATTATACAAGTTTGAAGGTTTTTGCTGAAAATAATTCTGATTGCGTTAATGCCTCTATGCAATTTGATCCGGAAAAACATGAACCTACTTATCAATTTGTATTAGGTTTCCCGGGCAATAGTTTTGCTATCGAGATTGCTTCTAAACTCGGACTTGATCAACAACTTATCGATAGAGCTAAAGAATTATCCGGTAATCAAAACATAATGCTGACTGATTTATTAAAAAAAATGAACGACGAAAAAAAGAAACTTGCTCAAAATAATTTTAACATAGAATTAAAAACAAAACTTCTTGAATTAAAAGTTTCAGAATATGAAGATAAACTTCAAGAACTTGATTCTAACAAAAAGAAACTGATTAAGTCTTCTCTTAAGGAAACTCAAGACTATTTAACTAATATTCAAAAGAAGTTAAATAATGAGCTTACTGAGATTGATAAAATAAGTAAACAAGAGAAAAAAGAAAAAATAAAACAATTAAATAAAAAGGTTAATGTATTTCAAAGTGATGTAAATACAAAAAAACTTAATCTTGAACCTGATAAAAGAGTTAAACCTGATAAGGTTGATATTGGAAGTAATGTGTGGGTTAGGAAATTTGAAACTGAAGCTATTATAGTTGATATTCAAAAAGATTTTATAAGAGTAGATATGAATGGAATCTTTTTTAATGTCAAAGCAGATGATATTTATCAACTTGATAAAACTCGTAAGGATGAAGCTATTACTTTAGTTAGTAGAAAAAATGTTAATTTTCAAAACAAAGCTAAAATGGAGATAAATCTACTTGGTAAAACCTTTGATGAATCTAAGCCTTTGATACAAGAATTTATTGATAATGCCTTATTCTGCGGGCTTTCAAAAATTAGGATTGTACATGGAAAAGGTACAGGAGTTTTACGAAAAAAAGTTAGAGATTATCTAAAAAAACATCCTAAAGTACAAGAATTTTATGCTCCGACTCAAGAAGCCGGTGGTGACGGTGTCACTGTGGTAAGTTTAATATGACAGATGATAATACAATAGAATTAATCTTGAAATCTATCAATATTGTTGATATTGTTTCTTCATATATACCTTTGAAAAAATCCGGTTCAAATTTTAAAGCCCGATGTCCTTTTCATGACGAGAAATCAGCTTCTTTTATGGTAAGTGAGAAAAAACAGATATACAAATGTTTTGGTTGCGGTAAAGCAGGTAATGCAATTACATTTGTTAGAGATTATGAGAAGATATCTTTTTATGAAGCATTAAAGAAATTAGCTGAAAAAGCAGGAATAACACTAAAAAATGATGAATCTTATAAAAAGAAAAATACTAAACGAGATTTATTGTATTTAATGTATAAACTTGCCGGAGATTTTTTTATTGATAATTTAGAGAAATATGGACATAATGCTAAACGATATCTTGAAAAAAGACAAATTCCTTTAGAAATAGCTAAAGAATTTGGTATAGGTTATTCACTTGATAGTTATTCTGCCTTGAAAAATTATTTATTAAAAAATCATATATCCGAGGATATCTTCCCAAAATCCGGTTTATTTAGAGTTAAAGATAACAATGATACTTATGATGTTTTTCGTGATAGATTAATGTTTCCTATTCATTCAGTTACCGGAAATATTGTGGCATTTGGTGGTCGTGCATTAAGTCAAGAACAAGAAAAACTTGGCAAATATATGAATTCTCCTACGACTGATATTTATATAAAAGGTAAAGAGCTTTATGGACTACATATTACAAGATTTGAAATTGGAAAAAAGAATTCAGTTTTTGTTTCAGAAGGCTATTTAGATTTTTTAAGACTTTACGAAAAAGGTATTAAAAATGCAGTTGCTTCACTTGGTACTGCATTAACCAAAGAACAAATAAATTTGTTAAGTAGATATACAAAGAATTTCTTTTTGTTATATGATGGTGATAAGGCAGGTATAACTGCTGCTGTTAGAGCATCTTCATTAATTATTCAAAATTCGTGTGTTGCTAAGATTATACTTTTGCCTGACAATCATGATCCTGATTCATATTTAATGAAATACAGTATTGATGATTTTATGAATTTACAGCAAAATGCATTAACATTAACAAAATTTGTAGCTCAACATTCAAAAATATTTGGTGGGCAAAGACAAGCTATACAATTACTCTTAGATGTATCTCCGGAAATCGAAGACCCTATAGTAAGAGAACTATTTATTAAAGATATATCAGAAGCTTTTCAGATATCTGAGATAAATCTAAGAAAAAAAATACAAAAGCAATATAAGAAAAATGAGTCTCAAACTGAGCAACTTCCTCTATCTTACAAATACGAAGAAGAGAGAAAATTATTAAAACTTATGTTAAAAGATACTTATTTAATAAAAAAAGTTGCGGAAGACCTAAATGAGAGTTATTTTATTAATGATAATCTTAGATATATTTATAATTTTATTGTAAATATTAGTCCTAATGAGTTATCAGATAATCCAGCGTTAATTTTAGAAAAGATTGAAAATGATGAATTGAAATCTGAATTATCACAATTATTTTTTGAAGAGGAATTTTTTGATGAGATTGATGATCTGATTCGACAGGTAAAACTGAGAAAATTACAAGAAGAATTAAAGGAGATTAATGAAAAATTATCAAAAGATATCGAAAATTCAGAATATTATGAAAAAAAGTTTTTTATTAAAAAAGAGATTTCAAAATTATCAAAAAGTGTTGTTCGTAAAACTATTTTTTAAGGAGCCTAAATGCTGAGTTATAATGATTGTCTGCAAAAGCTTACAATATTGGGTAAAGAGACAGGCTATATTACCTTTCAGCAAATTAATGATATTTTGCCTGAAAGTCCATTGTTTTTAGATAAAATTGAAGATATTATTAATGACTTAAAAGACCAAGGCATTGATATTATCGATGAAACACAAAAAAGAGTAACCAGGTCGGCACCAAAACAGAAAAAATCAACTGCCAAAAAAGCTTCTACGAGAAAAAACTATGATGACCCTGTCAGAATGTATTTAAAAGAGATGGGTCGTGTAGAGCTTTTAACCAGAGAAGGTGAAATCAGAATAGCTAAAAAGATTGAATCTGCTCAAAGAATGATTAATCAAAACGTGTTTAAGTGTGGAAGTACTCTTAGAGAAATGTTTAATTTTCTTTACAGATACAATGAAAAGAGAATTCGCTTAGACCAAATCTTTAGAATGGATTTTGGTAGTTGGGTAGATAAAACTCAAGATGTTAAGTTAATTACTGAGTTTAAAAATATTCTTAAAGAAGCTGATGCTAATTTTAATACTATCGGATTAATGATCGATGAATCAACCATTGATGATAACGGATTATTGACAAGACAAGAAGAAATTGATGATTTAAGAGATAATATCGTAAATTCATTTTCTCGTTTAGTCTTTAATGAACGGCTTGTTAAAAGAATGGTTTATCGTATTAAGAGTTTGGTTGATCGTATTGAAGAATCACAACGCTCGATAAGTGATTTAGCACGAATTAAAGAATATTCTGTTGATGAAATTTGTTTTTATGGAAGAAAAGCTAAAAAAAGCGATGAGGAATATAAAGAAGTTCAAGAAGAAACTCAAGTTGATCCTGAACTTTTTATTGAAACCTTAAGGAAGATTAAAAACGCCAGAAGAAAGATAAGAAGAGTTGAACTTGAAACTCGTATGACTTCTGATGAAATGATCTTTTTGCTACGAGAAATAGAACGTGGCGAAAAGATGAAAGAGCGTTCGAAAAACGAAATGATAGAAGCCAACGTTAGGCTTGTTGTAAGTATAGCTAAAAAATATAATAATCGTGGTCTTGATTTTATGGATTTGATTCAAGAGGGTAATACCGGACTTATGAGAGCAGTTGATAAATATGATTACAGAAAAGGTTATAAATTTTCAACCTATGCTACTTGGTGGATTAGGCAAGCAATTACTCGAGCTATAGCTGATCAGGCACGTACCATTAGAGTCCCTGTTCATATGATAGAATCTATCAATAAGATTAATCGTACGGCTCGTAAGTTAATGCAGAAGTACGGAAGAGAACCTTATCCTGAAGAATTAGCTGAAGCTTTAGATTTACCTGTTGAAAAGATTAAAAATATATTGTCGATTTCCAAAGAACCGGTTTCTCTCGATAAACCTATTGGCAACGACAGTGAAGACAGTAATCTTAGTGATTTTATCGAAGATAAAGCTACTATTTCACCGGAAAGAGTTGCTGAAAGAAACTTACTTAAGAAACAAGTTGATGAAATCTTAAAGACACTTACAGATAGAGAACAACGTGTAATTAGATTAAGGTTTGGTATTGATGACGGACATCATAGAACCCTTGAAGAAGTAGGTCATATCTTTAATGTTACTCGTGAAAGAATCCGACAAATTGAAGATAAGGCTTTAAGAAAATTAAGACACCCTTCAAGATCATATATTTTAAGACAATTTATTGAAAATTTTCATGTAAAGAAAGAATAATTTGTTTTTGAGAAAAATAAAAGAGGATAGAATTCTATCCTCTTTTTTAGTTTCTTATTTAACCTTTTTTAGATATTTAAAGAATTCGCTATCCGTTGTTAAGATTAAGATATTATTTTCTGATATTGTTTTCTGATAAGCTTCTAAAGACCTTGTGAATCCATAAAATTCAGGATCTTTATTGTATGCATTAGCGTATATTTCAATTGCTTCTGCATCTGCTTCACCCATAATTTCTTGTGCTTCTCTATAGGCTTCAGATTCTATTTCATTTAAGTCTTTTTGTAGTTTACCTTTAATCTCGGCTGCACGACCTTGACCCGCAGAACGATATTTTTCTGCGATCTTATTTCTTTCTGAAATCATTCTTTCGTATACTTGTTTGCGAACTGTATCAATATAATTTACTCTTTTGATTTTAACATCTACAAGCTCTATGCCATATTCTTTTAAACTTTCGTATGAGGAAACATAAATAGAATCAGCAATTTCTTCTCTTCCTACGTTTATTGATGCTTTAATTTCTTCATAGGAATCAATATCAAAATCAATTGAAAATTCAAGTTTTCTATTAGAGTTTCTTACAATCTCAAATAATTCATTTTTAGTAATGATATCTCTGGTAACACCGTCAATTATGTCATCTAATCTTGAATGACCAAAGGTTTCAGTTTTGTTTGTTTGATAAAATAACAGAGGGTCAAAAATTCTCCAACGTACAAAAGAATCTACCCAAATAAACTTTTTATCTGAAGTTGGTATTTGATTAGGTTCACCATCCCATTCTAAGATGCGTTTATCAAAAAAGTGAGTTTTTTGGATAAAAGGTATTTTAAGATGTAGTCCGGCTGATTGAATTGCATCACCTACAGGCTCACCAAATTGGGTAATGATAACTTGTTCAGTTTCATTAACTACAAATAAGGCATTAGCTAACAGGATTAAAAAGATTAAAAGGAATATATATTTAAGATATCTTTTCATTATTTGCCTCCTTTATTAACATCAAGGAAAGGGATTAAGCTTTTATGATCTTCATCAATGATATAAATTTTATCAAATCTATTTAAAACTTCTTCCATAGTTTCTATATAAAGCCTTTGATTAGTTACGGCTTTTGCTTTTTTATAATTATTATAAATGCTAATAAATTTTGTGGCATCACCTTCAGCTTGATTAATCCTATTAATTGCATAACCTTTTGCATTTTCGATAGTTTGTTTAGCTTTACCTCGTGCTTCAGGAATGATTTTATTGTATTCTTGTCGAGCTTCATTAACAATGCGTTCTTCATCTTGCATCGCAGAATTAACTTCGTTAAATGCAGGTTGTACTGATTCCGGAGGAACGACATTTTGAAGATTGATGGTTCTGACAATAATACCTGTTTCATATTTATCGAGGTATCTTTGTAATAATTCTTGAGCTTCGTAAGCGATTTCTTGACGATTTAAAATGATAACCTCGTCAACACTTCTATCCCCAACCACTTGTCTCATTGTTGCTTCAGAAAGGTTTCTTATAGTTTCTTTAACATCCCTAACATTGAAGAGATATGCAATTGGATCGTTGATTTGATATTGTACTATCCATTCTACACTTGCAATGTTGAGATCTCCTGTCAGCATAAGTGATTCATCGTCAAAGTTAGTTTCTGTATATCGAGTATTTACCCCGGATTGTAAAGTTCTAAAACCAAATTCTTCTTTAAAGACGGTCTTGATTTTTACTTTAGTTACTGTTTCGAACCCCCATGGTATTCTCATATTAAGCCCGGGCTCAGCAATCCGGACAAATCTTCCAAACCTTTGAATAACAGCTACCTCTTCGGGGTTAACTGTAAAGAAAAATGGCATAATAAAGATAATAGCAAGAATAATAATAATGATTGTGATTATTTTCTTTTTGGGCATTTTTAATGTGATAGTGTTATATCTGACTTCATCATCCATATTGACTCCTTTCATTATTAAATATTAAAAATACTTTTAACTATGTTAATTATAAATTTATGAATAATCTTGTCAATATTTATTTAAATATATAATTATCTTAGTTTTATGATGATATTCTAATAAATTTGATTTTTGAAGTTTTATAACGGTTGTTGAATAATTATGTTGTGCGAGCATCCTTGCTTGCACTAAAAAACCTTAAGTGATAGGTATTCAATATTTTATCAAAATACAAGCTGGAAGCTTGTAGAACAATAATTGAAATTATTCAACAGTCTCATCAATTAATAAGTTTCCTACAAACGGGTTTGATTTTTTAAAAAGCCTTAATTCGTTATTATTAAAATAATGAGGGTGAGATAAATGGAAGAAGATTGTAATACTTTTTGTGAAATAATGTTATATATAGAGTGGTATTGTATTTTTAAATAAAGGAGTTTATAAATGTTAGAGATTTCATCAGTTTTAAAAGATAATCAAGTAGTAATTTCGTTAAAAGGAAGATTGGATACTGTATCTTCTAAACAATTAGAAATTGAATTAGAAAAATTTATTGATGGTCCTGAAGTTGTAATTATTTCTTTTGAAGATTTAGATTACATAAGTAGTGCCGGATTAAGAGTTATTTTGACATATTATAAAAAGTTTAATTCTTTAAGTAAACAATATATCCTTACTAAGATGAATTCTTTGGTTAAAGAAGTTTTTGATATATCAGGATTTTCAAAGTTTTTACAAATTACTTAATATAAGTATTGATATATTAAAATGAATCATTAATGTTTTGATGATTCATTTTTAATCATTGTTAAGTTAAAAAGTTTATTGATTGTTAAATCGATTGATAAACTTTTTTAAATTTTATAAAAAAATCTTGACTTAAAATGCTACATAATTGAATTAAATATGATTTTGTTATAATTCTTATTTTAATTATAGTAGTGACTGGCATAAAAAATGTTATATAGGATATTATTGAGTTTATTTAAAAATTTTAAAAAGGAGTTTTATGAAAACCTTTGATGCAGTTATTCCTTATCTAAAAAAAGGATGGAAAAAGATAGCTGTTGGTTTATTTGTTTTAGTTATAGTTGATGCTGTTCAATTAATTATTCCTAAGATAATACAAAGAACTATTGATAATTTTAGTCAGAATGATTTTACTCAAGCTGATATATTGAAATCTTCTTTGTTTATAGTATTATTAGCAGCTATAATAGTAGTGATGAGATTTGTATGGCGGATTCTTATCATAGGTAATTCTTTTACTCTCGAAATGGGTTTGAGGGAAAAGTTTTATAAGCATTTGATGACCTTATCGCAAAATTTCTTTAATTTTTCAAAAATTGGGGATTTAATGGCTCATGCAACAAATGACTTAAATGCTGTGAGAATGTTATTTGGAATGGGATTTATTGCCGGAGCAGATATAATTTTAATGGCAACGGCTTCATTTTTATTTATGATTACTATAAATGTTAAGCTTACTTTAATGGCTATTATTCCATTACCTTTATTATCTTTTATGATTGGATATTTTGGTAGTCGATTACACCGGAGATTTGGAAAGGTTCAAGCTTCATTTTCTACTTTAAGTGGTATGATACAAGAAAGTATTTCCGGTATAAGAGTCGTGAAAGCCTTTGCTCAAGAAGATGCTGAACTTAAAAAAATGCAAGAATATTCTAATAATTTTGTAAAAGAAAATATTGGAATGGCAAAGTTAAGTGGTTTTTTTCATCCTTCATTAGCTGTTATAATAAGTTTTAGTACTGTGATAGTATTAGTCTTTGGTGGACAAGCTGTGATTAAAGGAGATATAACTATCGGTGGTTTTATTGCTTTCTTTTCTTATCTTGGTATGTTAGTTTGGCCAATGATTGCAATTGGTTGGATAGTTGATATGTATCAGAGAGGCTCTGCTTCATTGAAGAGACTTAATAATATTTGGGAAACGAAACCTGAGATTATTAACGAACCGGAAACTGATTTTAATATCAATGAACTTCAAGGCTCCATTAGTTTTAAAAATTTAAATTATAAGTATCCTAAGTCTTCTGATATGATTTTTGAAAATGTAACTACTTCTATTGATACGGGTAAAACTTTAGCTATTTGTGGTAAAACCGGTTCAGGAAAATCAACCTTTATAGATTTACTGTGTAGAGTATATAACCCACCTAAAAATTCTATCTATATTGATAATCACGAATTATATACAATTCCGATTGAAGTATTAAGAAAAAACATAATAATGGTTCCTCAAGATATCTTTTTGTTCTCGGATACTGTTGCTAATAACATAGCCTTAGGTAATCCATCAGCTTCAATAGAGGAAGTACATAAAGCAGCAAAAATAGCAGCAGTTTATGACGATATAATGGAATTTAAAAATGGATTTGATACTGTAGTTGGGGAGAGAGGCGTAACTGTTTCCGGTGGTCAAAAACAACGAATCGCAATAGCAAGAGCAATCTTGACTAATCCTAAAATATTGATTTTAGACGATGCTTTGTCTGCTGTAGATACAAAAACTGAAAAACAAATATTACAAAATTTATTAGAAGCAAGAAAAAATAAAACAAATATTATTATTGCTCATAGGATTTCTGCGTTGAATCACGCTGATCATATTATTGCTTTGGACAAAGGGACTATATCAGAACAAGGAACTCATGATGAATTATTACAACTCAACGGTTTGTATAATGAATTATATGAAAAACAAAAAATCGAAGAAAAAATCGGGGATGTAAAATGAGCGAACAATTTGAAATGCAAACGGATGAAATTCTTGGTAAAATCTATGACGGTAGACTATTCGGTAAATTAATTAAGTATGTAAAACCCTATTTAAAACTTATTATTATTGCCTTTTTGTTATTACTTATTAATACCGGTGCAGAACTTATCTTGCCTCTTCTTACTAAATATGCTGTAGATTATCATATTGTTCCTGATCAAAGACTTTTGACTTTGAATTATCAAGAATATCAAGATTTTATCGCACATAATAAAATTGATAAATATGAATATTTTAATGATAATGATTTCTATTATATATTGATTACCAGTAAAAATCAGAGTTTTATTAAAAAAGAACTACTTCAAACATATAGAACAAATGATAATTTTTCAGAAGAAAAAATTGTGATGATTGATGTTGATATTGAAAATGAAAAGATTATTAACTCATTATTGAAAGATAATCATAGTGTTAGAATGGTTAATCTCAATGGACAAAAAAAAGTTATTTTACCTCTATCTGCAGTTTATAAATTGCCTGTAGATGAGATAAAGGTTTTGAGAAGAAATTCTTTTAGCACTATTAAAATGATAGGTATTTTATTTATTTTAATCGTTGTAATCAAGTTCATATTGCAATTTTTTCAGATGATACTAACAAATATTGCTTCTCAGAAAGCAATGCATGATTTACGTTCTGATTTATTCAGTCATTTAGAGCGAATGCCAACAAGTTTTTTTGATAAAAATCCTGTAGGAAGACTTGTGACAAGAGTAACTAATGACATTAGGTCAATTGACGAAATGATTGCAAATGGTGCAATAAATATTATTCAAGACTTTTTTATTGTAGTTGCAATTATGGTAATTATGCTTGTCTTAAACTGGAAATTAGCTTTAGTTAGTTTTGCGGTTTTACCTTTAGTCATATTTACTATGGTTATCTTTAAAAAGAAAACAAGAAATTCTTACAGACAAATGAGAAAGTTTTTAGCTCAAGTTAATGCTACTCTCGCAGAGCATATATCCGGGGTTAAGATTATTCAATTGTTTAGTCAACATAAGCATAAGAGTGATCAGTTTGAAAAATCAAATATGAATTATTTTACAGCTTCAATGAAGCAATTGAAGTTATTTGCAATCTTTAGACCTTTGATTGGCGTTTCTCGCCATGTAGCCACTGCGATAATCTTGTGGTATGCCGGCGGGCAAATATTGCAAAATTTCATCACTATAGGTCTTTTTATGGCGTTTATTTCTTATATGGAAAAACTCTATGAGCCGATAAATCATTTTTCAGAAAAATTTAATATCCTACAAGCTGCTATGGCCGGTGCTGAAAGAATCTTTGATTTAAAGGATAAAGTACAAGAAGATTATTATGAAAATATGCCTCCTATATCAAAGATAAATTCTATTTTGATTCCGGAAAAACAAAGTAAGCCTTTAATTGAATTTAAAAATGTTTGGCTTAGTTATCAGGAGAATCCGGCTGAAAATTCTTTTGTATTAAAAAATATATGTCTGAAAATTAAACCGGGAGAAAAAATCGCTTTAGTTGGGCATACAGGCTCCGGTAAAACCTCAATTGTAAATCTTTTACTTAATATGTATCCTTATCAAAAAGGTGAAATTTTAGTTGATGATAAAAATATTAATGAATATAGATTAAAAGATTTAAGAAATAATATTGGTATGGTACAACAAGATGTCTTTTTATTTTCCGGCACTATTAAGGATAACATAGTTCTTAATAATCATAATATATCAGATGCTGAAGTGAATAGAATTACTGATTATGTTAATGTTTCAAAATTTATAAACTCATTACCGGGTAAACTTTATGAAGAAGTTCAAGAAAGAGGAGCTACTCTTTCAGTTGGTCAAAGACAACTTATTGCTTTTGCCAGAGTTCTTGCTTATGACCCGGAAATCTTTATTTTGGATGAGGCAACATCTAATATTGATACTGAAACTGAAATCTTGATTCAAGATGCATTGTTTAAAATTATGCAAAATAGAACTTCTATAATTATTGCTCATAGATTATCAACTATTCAACACGTTGATAGAATTATTGTGCTTCATAAGGGTGAAATTGTAGAAGAAGGTTCTCACCAAGAATTACTTCAAAAAGACGGCGTAAATCAACCTGAAGGTTTATATTATAACTTATATAGATTACAATATACTTAAGATTTCTTAACAAGAACTAACACGTCTGATTTCTATTTGAATCAGGCGTGTTTTTTTATCTATTTAATTATTATGTTGAGTGAGCATCCTTGCTTGCATCTTGATTTGTTGTGCGGGCATCCTTGCTTGCACTTTG
>JALNXV010000420.1 GCA_023230175.1 Candidatus Cloacimonadota bacterium | reverse complement strand
TGCTTCTTCGCAAACTCTCAAGTCCCTTCTCGCCTACTCGACCAAGATGGTCAAGCTACGATATTTGCGATTAGAGACTCAAATCCAAAGAATTAAATACTATTTCATAATCAAAAATTTACCTGTCTTGATTTGCGAATCAGTCTTAATCTTATAAAAATATACACCTGATGCTACATTCTGATTTTGATTATTTCTTTTATCCCAAGTAAAGATACTTTCATTATCTTTAGTTTGAAATGCCTTTGATGTTTTAACTAATTGCCCTTTGATATTATAAATGCTTATCTCTGTATCATTACCTGAGAGAGCAGTTTTAAAATTAACATCTCCCCCATTGACCGGATTAGGATAAACATAAATCTCTCTTTCATATTCCACTACCTGATCTGAAGAAGCAACTGTGTATTCTATGTCATAAATATCTATTCCGGAGTAACTAAACTGTACCATAATATTTTGTTCAGGATAAAATAGTGTTCTATATGCACTTTTATTAGTTAAGTGTTCTCCTAATAATTGATATACTCCTTGAGATATAGAATAATATTTTTGTTCTTGAGAATAAGCACTATTTTCTGACATTATCCCATTGAAGAAATTATAATTTGTCATAATTGAAATATAAGTAATTTCGCTTATGTATTCAAGTTCATTGTTAGCTAAATCAATATTATAAAAATAAAGTGTTCTGGATTCATTGTATAAAGTTATAAGACCAAGGGTATTCTCATTTATAGTGTGTACCAAAATAATATTATTTAAGTAATTAGTAAATGAGTAATCAATATTTAAGGGGTCTTGTTTACTATGTAAATAAACACTCTCATTATTTACTACAATAAAATAATTTTCTAGCCCAACATTAGTGTCAGATTCAATAATACCCTGTATCTCACCTATGTAAATTAAATTATTCTCTTGAAAACTATATACTCTACTAAGTTTAAGGTTATTATCGTAAATAAGTACGAAATCGTTAAACTTATATATACGAGAAACGAAAAAACCATCTAAAGAAAGATTTGTAACTAAAGTCACTGAATTATTATCAACATTATATATTTCCAAGATAGATACTTCATTATGTTTCTCAAATAGAATTAATAACTCATCATCAATATAAAATTTATAGAAATGATTCACTCCGGCTTCTTTACTGATATCAAATGTATTATCTAAGTCTAATAAAGAAGTAATTGTAATAATATCTTCATTAGGTTTCTTTTCTAAAACATACTCATTATATGTATAAAAATTTTGTCGATTTTTACCATAGCTTGCTACAAACTCCGGGATTTCTTCAAAAATATAATGTTTTAACTCAGTACCTGTATTAATATATACGTCGCTACCATTATAATTAATTGGATTATAACAAATGGATGAATTGACTTTTGTCTCTTCATAAAGAATTTCAACATTATCCTGATCAATTATATTTAAAAACAATATATTTTTATTAGAGTAAGCTATCATTTTATCTTCAATTAATACAGCATCAGAAAATGCTATATTAAAACTAAAGTCATTATTAGTAGAATAAGACATTAGTATATTTATATTGTTTATGTCAGTTATGTCATACACTGCTATGTAATTATGAGAAAGTATATATAATTTATCATCTTCAACTTTGAGTCGTACTGGAGGAAAATCTGTCATCTCCATTTCCAAGAAAAGTTCAGTTATAATTTCTCCATAAGGCAAATCTTCACTTGCAGTATTGAAATCATAAAATCTTAACACATAATCTTCAATGACATCGTCTATCACATAATAAAATGGTACAATAAAAGTATCTTCGTGAACTACAAAAAAACCGAATAAATTAGTTAATGACTCATCAAACGTCAAAGTATTAATGTTAAACCTCAGAGTATTATTCTGTGATTCTTGAATATAGATATGATTACCAACTAATTGTGGAGTGAAAAAATATGCAAAATCAACAGGCAAAGACACTGTCTCAATTAACTGCATAGGTGTTACTGTTAAAGTAAATACTAAAATACTTTTTTCAAGACTCTCACTTTGAAAACAAAAATACATATCATTGGCTATTATTGCCGGAATTATAAAACTATCCTTTGTTTCGTAAAAAAATATCCTTTCAAGATTTCCTGAACTATCTATCAGATATTCTTCTATCTTAAAAAGATTTTGAACAATAAGCCTATTATTATATCTATTTATTGAGCCAAGATGAGTATCGTAATCAAAAGGAGTATTTCTATAACTGATATTTGTTATTTCTTCAATATTTATACAGACTAATGCTTGTAAAATCATGCAGAATGTTATTATCAAAATCATTCTTCTCATTATGCCCTCCAATTCAAAGATGGTCAGTTAAAACTGACCATCATAATTAACATTATTTTATTGTGTCATTAAAAATAAAGCATACTCTATGATTACCCGTATAAGGATCTATTGTTTTAGGTGAGAAATTAGAACCATCTAGGTAAACCCATATAGATGTAACTTCATCCCAATTAACGCCCTCAAACTCTTCTTCTATAAAAATATAATGTCCATCTACTATTGGTTTAAAACAACCCAAAAGCATATTTCCATCACTATCGTATCCATGCAGTACGATGTGATGTGCATAAGGTAGAGGGACGTAAGGATTACCAGCGATTATCGAACCATCTCTCTCTAAAACAGAGCCATATACGACAACATTTTGTGCACTAAGAGATACAAACATAATTGTAAGCATCGCTATAATTAGTAATATTTTTTTCATTGTTAACTCCATGATATTTTTTATTTCTTCTTGTTTTTCTTTTCCGCAAGTTAGACGGAAACGAGACTTGGAGTTGCTAAGTGAATTTATTATGACATCCGATGTTGATATTTTTATTATAAGAGGCATATCCGTATAGTATAGTATAGTATAGTATAGTATAGAGAGACAGGGCGTAGTTTATTTACATATATTTTGATTTCAGAATTTAATGACTTGTAGGGCAAAAAATATATTGACTTAAATGATTTATTATAAAATATTAAGAAGAGATTCTTCACTTCGTTCAGAATGACACTGTTGATTTTGCTTATCACAATCATCATCTAATCCTCACTTTTTGTATCTACAAGCAAGGATGCTTGTAGAACTTTTGTTGTGCTAACATCCCTGTTTGCACCTTCCCTACAAGCAAGGATGCTTGTAGACTTTTGTTGCACGAACATCCCTGTTTGC
>JALNXV010000419.1 GCA_023230175.1 Candidatus Cloacimonadota bacterium | reverse complement strand
GTTATCTTGTTGAGTAACGCATTCTTTAATGAATTCATAAGGTAACCACTTGATAGATTCATTATATTGAATATTTTTTTGAGTAATTATGCCTGTAGGCAATATATTTTTATTGAAGTCTTCTTTGAAATTATGAACGGTTGAAATGAGTAAGTCTTTACTTTTTTTTGAAATTAGAATTTTTTCAATATCTTCATAAACTTCTATCAAGTTTTTAAAATATCCCGGGTGATTCTTTTCAACTTGAAAAATTATGTATGTCTGATTATCATTTATTAAAATTGGTTCCAGAATGGTTTTATTAGGCAATAACATTGCACGCCTTATAATGTTTTCTGCATCGCCTAAACCTTCTATTTTGCTATTTTTAAGACTTAAATTATCGCTTTGATTAATTGATAAAGATAACTCTTGAGCTGTTTTAGTGAAACCAATTTGATAACTTAATTCTGAAAATCTTTCTAATTTCTTTTTGGTTAAAGCCATAGTTTCCTTTGAAGTTATTATGTCTAATTTAATGATATGTAGTTTTGCCATAGTTAATGTTTTTTCATTTACTCTGATTATCCACCAGGAATTATTATAATAGAATGGCTTTATGACTTCATTTGCGGTAGATGTTTTAATTTTCTCTGAGATATCTTTTTCAAATTCATCAATTTCTATAAACCCTGCATAGCCTTTAAGTCTATTATAAGGAGCACTAGAAAAATCACTTGCAAGCTTACTAAAGTCTTTTCCATTAATTATTAAGTCATAAAGAGAATCTGCAAGAGCTTTTGTTTTTAGACTGTCAACTTTTGATGGAATGTTATCAAACAATACCCAATTCAAATCAGTTTGAGGCTCAACAAAATATAGTTTTTTATTATTATTATAGTATTCTTGGATTTCATATTCTGTAACAGTTATTTTGTTATTCTCGAGGTAATCTTTTAAAAAAAAAGCAGTAGGATTATTATCTTTATTTTGAGTTGTATGTATGAAATTTAAATCAAAAGTATATTTTTCAATGTTAACTGAAGTATTTTTTAAATCATATAATTGTTTTAACTCGTTTTGATTAATTTTTCTTTCAGATAATATAATAGCTTGTAGTTTTTTAAGAGGAATATATGTCGTTTGGTAATGATTTCTTAACCAAGAAAGGTTTTCAGGTTTGTCGCTTATAAGAGATGAATAATAACTTTCATAATCAAATTCATTATTTTTATTTTTAAAACGAGGAGAATTAAGCATTAATTCCGGTATATTGCTTTTTAAGGTGTCAACAGTTTCTTTAATCGATGCAGAAACACTATACTCAATAAAGATATCTCTTAGCTTATAGGCGTTTACAATATTATTCCAAGCTTGTTCTGCCAGAAGTTTACGTGTTTGAGTATCTGGTGAATAATTATGTTCTATCATAAAGCTTTCGTATAGCTTATGTACTTGAATCATATATTCATCTTTTTGAATCCAGTTGTTGTTTACTTTACCGATGTATTGACTATTAGTAGCACAAGCTGTTAAAAATAGAATTATTATGGATATTAAATATAAATATTTTTTCATTTATTTCTCCGACTACACTTTTGTACTATTATTTCTGTTTAATATTTAATGTCAAGAGAAAACGAGTAAGCGTTTTTTGGCAGTCATAATCAAAGAGTGCTAAAAAATAATTTGTTTTTTTCTTAAAATAGTGTATATTATATATCATAAGAAAAGGAGGATAAAATGAATCTTGAAAGATATACTATTAAATCGCGCGAGGTAGTTAATAATTTACAATTACTTGCAAATGAGTATTCTCATCAAGAATTAACAGAAATACATCTTTTAATGAGCTTATTAAAAACTGAAGATAGTTTAATGTTGCCCTTGTTACAAAAAATAGATTGTCCGATTAGAGAATTAATGATTGAGGTTAAGAAAGAATTAGAAAAACTTCCTCAAGTAAATGGTAATATTCAAATCTATTTATCAAATGATCTGAATAATATTTTTATTGAAGCTGAGAAACAAGCAAAAAATTTGCAAGATGATTATATTAGTGTTGAACATATATTGTTAGCTTTAGTTTTAAAAGCAAGGATGACTGATAAACTTTTTAAGAAGTATTCAATTGAATATAATAGTATCTTATTGGCATTAAAGGAAATTAGAGGTAATCAGAGAGTGACTGATGAGAATCCTGAAGGGAAATATCAAGCTTTAGAAAAGTATGCGAGAAATTTAACGAAACTGGCAAAACAAGGGAAATTAGATCCGGTTATCGGTAGAGATGAAGAAATAAGAAGAGTTATTCAAATTTTATCAAGAAGAAGAAAAAATAATCCTGTTTTAATTGGAGAGCCCGGAGTCGGGAAAACAGCCATAATTGAAGGATTAGCAAAAAGAATTATTGATAATGATATTCCTGAAAATTTAAAAAATAAAGAAATTTTAGAATTAGATATGGCTGCTTTAATTGCAGGAGCTAAATTTCGAGGAGAATTTGAAGATAGGTTGAAGGCCGTATTGAAAGAAGTTGAGGCAAATGAAGGGAAAATAGTCTTGTTTATTGATGAGATTCATACTGTTGTTGGTGCCGGTGCAGCTGAGGGTTCAGTAGATGCTTCAAATATGTTAAAACCTGCTTTAGCAAGAGGAAGTTTACATTGTGTTGGAGCTACAACCTTAAATGAATATCGTAAGTATATAGAAAAGGATGCTGCTTTAGAGAGAAGGTTTCAACCGGTGATAGTTAATGAACCAAATGTGGAGGATAGTATCTCAATTCTAAGAGGAATAAAAGAGAAGTATGAAGTTCATCATGGGGTACAGATAACTGATGGTGCTTTAGTTGCGGCTGCTTATTTATCTAATAGGTATATATCTGATAGGTTTTTGCCTGATAAAGCTATAGATTTGGTAGATGAAGCGTGTGCTCAATTGAAGATGGAAATAGATTCTATGCCTGTTGAACTTGATGAACTCGAAAGAAAGATAAAGCAATTAGAGATAGAGAAACTTTCTATGAAAAAAGAAAAGGATGATCTATCTAAAGATAGATTAAAAAAGATAGATGAAGATATTTCAAATTTTAAGGAAAGCAAAAATAGTTTAAGAATTAAATGGGACTATGAAAAGCAGTTATTGAATCAGATTAGTCAAATTTCTGAAGAAATAGAAGAGATTAAGATAAAGATAGAGAATTCAGAGAGAGACGGATTTTTAGATAAAGCGGCTGA
>JALNXV010000418.1 GCA_023230175.1 Candidatus Cloacimonadota bacterium | reverse complement strand
CTTTAACATATCGGCATGACCAAGAGCATATGCTGATGTCGCTTTTGTATCGGCCATTCCACATTCTCGTGTTCCTTCCGGCTGAATCCAAACATCAGGGAAATTGCCTCGCCAGTTTTTCTGAGATTTTCTTCTTCCTATCCATGCTGACTTTGTAAAGCCAAGCTCAACTAATAAGTTCGTAGTTGCTTGTTCAAACTCATTCGATTTTGTTCCTCCTGAATTTGCATACTCCAAATAGGCTGTTTCCTCCAAACTATCTTTTTTTGCTTGAAATGGCTTAATCACATCCGCAATGCTATCGCTCTTGAAGCCATATTGCTGAATCGAAGAGATAAAATTTGAAATGGAATCACCAAGAAATGGATGGGAGTTTATATACTCAATATACTTAATTTGAATTATTGTCTCTGCCCCACTTAACTTCTTGGCTTTTGTATCTTCTTCTTTCCTTGTATCTTTCTGGTTCAGATTTCTTCCTAATGAACGTTGAAATGATTCCCTCGAATCAGGGTTTTCTATGAACTTGTTCCATTCTGCATCAAAAATATCAGAGAAAATTTGTTCATAGTTTTGATTGAATGAGTAAGTTCGCGGAGTTGTTTGATTGTTTGTCTCTACGAAATCTGCCGCCATAAGATAATTCATCGCAGTATTGGCAATATCCTTTACGTTTGCCAAAGCTTTGCAGCAATCAGATGAACCTCGTGGAGTATACAAATCAGAAGCAGGAGAATCCAGCACATCAATTATTTCTCCAGTTTGCCTTAGTTGAAGTATTTTTTCCACGCAGAAATCGTAACAGTCCCATGTATGACCAAATATAACCGGTATTTGAACATCAATGTCGGAAAGAGTACAGTCCAATCTTGTATCATTAAGCAATTTAAGAATAAACAGGAATGGCTTCACCTTCATTCTTGGATCGATTCTAACGTTTTGTCCTAACCCATATGATGATGGATATTGATGCCTAAGCAACAAGTACTGAAGAACCTGCAGGGGATTATCACCATTACACATCGCCTGGCCGGCCAAAGTCAAACCAAACGATCCATCTTGTTTCTTGAAAATCAAGCCAAGACACTCCAATTGAGAAAAGTAAGTGCGCATTCCTCCAGGGTTTTTGTCTCTTGTCTCTGCTTTACGCTTTAGTCCCATTTCATCAAGAAGCGAATACATAGCTTGCTGTGTTGAGGCATCAATGGCTTCTTGATCATTGTATTGTAATAAGACTTTCAAATACTGGTGCAACTTCCAAGGAGCAATATTGCGGATGTTTCGTGGAAACATCCAAACACGACGAGTGTTTTCATCAAATGAAAGAAGGCAGTCAGAATTCATGTTAAAGGCACTCCTTTAGGATTTATATTGCAAGGTTGAGAGTCATAGGGTATTCCTGCAAATGTCTTCATTATTGCCTCGGCAATAATTCTGGCACCAGCACACGGAACAGCCATTCCAATTTGTTTACGAACATCTTCCTTACTTCCTTCAAATACAAAATCATCAGGGAAAGTCTGAAGCCTTGCTCGTTCCCTGTTTGTCAGAGCACGCGGTTCTTCCCAATGGTAAATATGGGTACCACCTCCTCCTGATCCAGTAACTGTGTACGCAGGTCGATTTGGATCAAGCCTCTTATATATCTGGCTTATCTTTGCACCCTTAACATTTAATTTAAGTTCATCAGGAATAACAGAATTAAACGCATTATGGCCTGGAAGGATGTATTTCAGTCGTGCAATTACATTTGGAGACTGTTTCGTTCTTTCGTTATTTGGTGCATTAGCAGAAATCGGAGGGTTTTCGATTGCATTCTTACAAGTAGTATCAATCTTCACATATGGGCCTGATGATGGAACTTCATAAACATATGGAAGGTCTTCTCTAATCCCAATAATTATCACCCTATGTCTGGATTGTGGAACTCCATAATTCTCAAATTTATAAAGATTAGGATAAAGTCGATAACCACAATGTCGAAAATCATTTAGTATTTTCTTGAATGCGAATCCATCATTTGCAGATTGAATACCTCCCACGTTTTCAGCAAGAAACCATTGAGGCTGGTATAGCTTAAGAGCCTGCACTCCATAAGTATAAAGAGGTCCGTAATGACCATTAAAACCCTTTTTCTCTCCAACTTGCGAGAAATCATTGCAAGGGAACCCAAATGCCAAAGCATCAATTGGACCCAGTTTTGCTATATCAAGTTTTCTAACATCTTCGCAAATAACTGATTCAGGTCTATCAGGACAAATATTACGAATATAAGTTTTGCAGGTATCAAGGTGAAAATCATTCGCCCAAGCATGTTCAATTTTCACCCCAGGTACATATGCCATTTGAAAACCTTTTGCAAGTCCACCTGGGCCGCAGAACAGCTCTCCAAGGCGAAATATCTTTTCATCTCCTTGACCCTGAGGAATCAAAAAGTCATAGACAAATTGAACACTAAGTACTTCAGCAATTTTTTCAAGAGAATCCAATGAAAACGAACCACTGGAAAGTTTATTCGCAAAACTCTTTGAAGACATACCTAATCTTCTTGCTAATTCTTCTTGACTTACATGCAATCGTTCACAAACTGAAGCGATCTTCTCCGATATCTTTTTCTCATTCTCTGTCATAGCCATATATACCAATATATTATATGCATTAATTCCCTTATCTTTCTACTGAAAAGATCAGTTAAATTATTTTTTGCGACATTTTCATGCCTTATCTTATTTTTGTTTTACCCTCTATTGTTAACACCTTATCAACAATTATAATTAAATACTATCTGACCACTATGACACATTTTGTCCCTCTTTAATAAATATTTTCAGAAAACTCTTCTGCCATTGACTAGATTATTTTGATTGATTAATCTGGACCGATCGAAATTAGTGATGTATCCTGAAACCAAGATAGAAAATGGTTGGAAACACAGAGTATACAAACAGACTAATTTCTTCCCTACAAATTGGCGAACAGTATACGTCAAGCCAAATTGCTGCTTTTCTTGGAGTAGAGTATTCTAGCATTCTTCGAAAAGGTGTGATTACTAAATCTGGAGAAAACCTTCTTATCCTGTTAATCAATCTCAAGAAAAACATTGATGCTACTCAATACATTGACCATGTTGATCTTGCAAACTCAATTCTCTTCTGGGAAGGACAAAAGCAAAACCAATATGCTGAAAAATACATTCGTTCTGGTGCTTATGAAGTATTAGTTTT
>JALNXV010000417.1 GCA_023230175.1 Candidatus Cloacimonadota bacterium | reverse complement strand
AACGAAATTTTTCATTGAATTAATATTATCAATTCTTTCTCCTCCAAATATATGAAGGACTGTACCACCGGTATATTTAGTTTGGATTTCATCTTGTTTATCCAGTACTTCAAAGATGTCATCTGTATAATTAACAGGTAATTGTGATGAGTTGGTATAGAAAGGTTCTAAGTTTTTATTATTGTCATTTTTATTAGCAGTAATAATATCGTGATAATTAGCTTTATCCAGTCTGGCAAGTCTATAAGAGGTTCCTTCTGCGGGTGTAGCTTCGAGGTTGTAATTGTTTTTTGTTTCTTCTTGGAAATCTATCAATTTATCTCTCATAAAGTCAAGAACTAAAGTAGCAAAATCTTTTCCTTTATCTGATCCGATGTCAGTATTGAGTAAATTTTCACAAGCTTCATTCATCCCAACTATGCCAATAGTAGAGAAATGGTTTTTCCAATATTGGTTAAATCTTTCTTTAACAGAATGTAAATAGAATTTAGTATAAGGATAGAGATTTCTATCCGTGAAGTTTTCTAAAACTTTTCTTTTAATTTCAAGAGATTCCTTGGATAATTCCATTAGTTTTGAAAGTCTGGAAAGAAAAATTTCTGTTAAAGATTTTTCATCGTTTGAATTATCAATTTCTTTTTTTGTAAGATATGCAATTCTTGGGAGATTGATGGTAACGACACCTATAGAACCTGTCAGTGGATTTGCCCCAAACAATCCACCGCCTCTTGCTTCTAATTTTCTGGTATCTAATCTTAAGCGACAACACATAGAACGAGCATCATCAGGGTTCATATCAGAATTAATAAAATTTGAAAAATAAGGGATACCATATTTAGCAGTAGCTTCCCATAAAGTATCTAAGTCTTTATTTTCCCAATTAAAATCTTTTGTGATATTATACGTTGGAATTGGGAATGTAAACACTCTGCCTTTAGCATCTCCGGATATCATTATTTCTAAAAATGCTTTATTAATCATATTCATTTCATTTTGAAAATCAGCATAGGTTTCTTTTTGAGGTTCTCCACCAATTATTATTGGTTGATTTTTGTATATGGAAGGTACTGTTAAGTCCATAGTAATATTTGTGAATGGGGTTTGAAACCCAACTCTTGTAGGGACATTTATGTTGAATATGAATTCTTGCATAGCTTGTTTAACTTCTTTGAAAGTGAGATTGTCATATTTAATAAATGGTGCTAATAAGGTATCAAAATTTGAAAAAGCTTGAGCTCCCGCAGCTTCACCTTGGAGAGTATAAAAGAAATTAACTATTTGACCTAATGCACTCCTAAAGTGTTTAGCAGGCTTACTTTCTACTTTTCCTTCGGCACCTTTAAATCCTACTAAAAGTAGATTCATTAAATCCCAACCTACACAATAAACAGAGATTAATCCTAAGTCGTGAACATGGATATCTCCTTTAGTATGTATTTCTTTTATTTCAGGTGGATAGATTTTATTTAACCAGTAAGTCTTACTTATTTCTGAAGCTATATAATTATTTAATCCTTGTAAAGAATATGCCATATTGCTATTTTCTTTAACCTGCCAATCTAATTTATCAAGATATTGATCAATCAAATTGATTTCGGAACTGGCTACTATTTCACGAATCTTAGCATGCTGGTCACGATATAAAATATAAGCTTTAGCTGTTTTTTTAAATGGAGATGCAAGTAATACATCTTCAACAATATCTTGAATATCTTCGACAGTTGGAGTAGGTTTATTGAGAATTTGTTGAGCTAAATTTACCACTCTTAAGGTTAATTTTAATGCCATTTCATTGTCAAATTCATTAGTTACTTGACCTGCTTTTTCAATAGCTTTGACAATCTTATCCGGATTGAAATCTACTTTTTCACCATTTCTTTTAATTATATAAGGAAATTGTTGGAATTCAGTTGTTTCCGTTATTTTTTCTTTCATAATCCACCTCTAAATTTCTTTCACTCTCATTTTAAAAATGAAAATATTTATGCTTTTTGTCAAGATATTTTATAAAAAAATATTACGGTGCTTGTAATTGTATGGCAAATATTAGATATAAGAATTATACTTGAGAATTTTTATTCACTTCATTTTGAAATTTTATATTTTCTTATAGATTATTCAAAAAATTAAGAGTCAATTTTAGGCTGTTCATAATATCAATAAATGTTCTACAAGCATCTTGCTTGTAGTAAAACAAGTGCAAGCAGTGATGCCTGTAGAAGGTAGTCTTGAGACAGCCTTAATTTAGTTTAATAGTGATTTTTTCACCTGATTTATATCCTTTTAAATTTTGACAAAATCCCGTAATCATATCGTAAGCAATTTGTTGAACCCATTCATTAATGGCTACTTCTTCATCATTGAAAATTATACTAATTGGGGCTGTTTTACCACTTATTTCGCCTGTTTTTAAAGCACAATCAGTTCTTTTTTTTGTTCCATTTAATATCCCTGCTGTAATTTCATAACAATTGAATCCACAATGACCACAATAACCGTCTTTTGCTAAAGGTAAGGCTTCAAAAACTTTTTCTAAAACAAGTTTTCCTAAACGATTACTTTCACTAATTGAACTGATAACCGGTAAACCTTTATAGCTTTTAATCCCGCTATCTGCGATGATTCCTGTTATTGCAAATACAGTATCATCTAATAATTCATCAACTTCTTGTTCATTTTTTGCAGCAATAATTTTGGGTAAGATTATTTCTTTCATACCTTCAACAACAAGCCATTGGGTACTAATATGTGAAAGCATTTCTTTGTATGCTAATTGTCGATTCCAGATGAGATATGTTTCCTTTAATCCTCTGGCAAAGACATAACTGTTACTTGCTTTAAGATGCCTTTGAGAATTACTGCCTTCTTTTTCCATAGTAAAATTATCTTGATGAATATCTTTTATTGAAGAGATACTCATTTTGTTGGATTTAATATACTTAATTAAGTTTTCAACACAAGTAGTTTTACCGCTATTGTGAAGTCCTATTACTGAAAATACTTTCATTTTAACTCCTTTATTTGTTACTTTGAATTTTGAATATTAAATCAATACCATTTTCTTTGCCACTACCTTGTATTGTATTTAAAAAGAAATATTTATTGATCTGATATTCTATATTTATTTTATCTGTTTTTAAAGCTTTAAAATCTGAGAAATCAAATCCTTTTTCATATGATACAAAAAGATTATTACCAAAATATCTGCCAACCGTTAATGATGCTTGTTGCC
>JALNXV010000042.1 GCA_023230175.1 Candidatus Cloacimonadota bacterium | reverse complement strand
AGTGATATTACATAATTAAAGAGGTAAATAATGAGATGTATTCTTTATTTTTTAATATTGTTGATTTGTTTTAGTCCCTTAACTGCAAATGATGTAATATCTGTTGCTTCACAAGACGCTACTCAGTATTTTGCTAAGGATTTAGATTCTGATAAGATTTTTTCTGTCTTTGCTTTAGAAGGTAACTATTCTAATGAGTTTACTAAAATATTTATGGTTGTCTTTGAAAACAATTACGGAGCTAAGTTTATTGATTATGAATTGCAAAAAGAAGTGATTAAAGAAAAAATTAAATATTCTGAACCTGTCTTTGAACAACCAAATTCTTTATTAGAAAAGAAATTACAAAAACCTGAGCTTACTTTTAAGATTAAAGCAAATTTATATGAAAATAATGAACTATTAAAAAAAAGAGAGACCCTTTCTCTTGATATAAATCTACTGGACATTGACACCGGTCTCATTCTGAAGTCTTATAAAAAGTCATTTGACTTTAAGTATAGACCTAAGATTATCTACTTAATAGCTTTTATTATTTTTATAATTGTGGTTTCAAGGTTTTTAATATATTTAAACAATGGCTATAATGTAAAAGCTATTGTTGTTTTTTCAATGATTTTAATTTTTTTAAGCATAGTCTGGTATATCTATTAGTTTATTAATAGAAGGGGAGAACTAAATTTTTCCAATAAGAATATGTAACTCTATCAATAATTTATATTGATTTTTAAAAAGACAAAACAATAATTTAGAAAAAAATATTGACAAAAAAATGCCAATTAGAATATTTGGGTAATATATAGAGTGGAAACAACGGAGGAATAGTCCTAATTGGTAAGGCAGCGGTCTTGAAAACCGCCGGGTTCTGCCCTTGGGGGTTCGAGTCCCTCTTCCTCCGCCATTAATTGGAGAGGTGGCCGAGCTGGTTTAAGGCGCACGCCTGCTAAGCGTGTGTAGGGCTAAAACTTTACCGAGGGTTCGAATCCCTCCCTCTCCGCCATCGAAAAAGTTATATGTAGTGAATTTAGTTGGGCAGTCGCCAAGCGGTAAGGCAACGGGTTTTGGTCCCGTCATACGAGGGTTCGAATCCTTCCTGCCCAGCCATTTTTTTGTTTAAATTTCCTTTGGGATGTCGTCTAACGGTAGGACAGCGGACTCTGGATCCGTATGTAGGGGTTCAAATCCTCTCATCCCAGCCACTAAAAATTAAAGCGACCTTTTGAAAAAGGTCGCTTTTTTAATTATTAATAATTATTTTTTAACAGATTGTTTTAATTTACTACCTGCTTTAAATACCGGTACTTTTGTTGCAGGAATCTTTAGAGCTTCTCTTGTTTTTGGGTTAATACCTGTACGAGCTTTTCTTTCTGAAACAGAAAATGTACCAAAACCTATAAACGAAATTTTCTCACCTGCTTGTAAAGCTTCTGTGATGCCATCTAAAAAAGAATTTAAAGCAATACCTGCTTGCTTTTTTGTCATGTTTGCTTTTTCAGCAACTTTTCCAATTAATTCATCTCTTGTCATCTTTAACCTCCAGGTTATTATTTAAAAGTAAATATCACATTACTTTGCAATATTGTCAATACTTTTTTTTAAAAAATCATTTTTTTTTAATTATTATATATGATTTACTAAATAATTAATAACATATTATAATGCTTATGCTTGTTAAATGATTGACTATTAGTAAATTATCCTGTGTAGCTTGATTTAACAAATTTTATTTAAAATATGTGGTTATAACTCAATTATTCTTAAGTAATATTTTTATAATGGATACTACAACTCTTATAAACACAGCTATTTTGTGCATTTTTGTAAATATTCTAACTAATTCTTGACAAACAATCTAATTCATTTTTATTGAAATTAGAAGAGGATTAAGTAATATAAATGAGTTATAATAGAAAAAGAATAAAATCAAGAAAAGACTTGAATTCAAGAAATAAGCAAGGGAGAAGATTTTTACTTTTATTGTTATTATTCTTAATACTTTTTATATTTACTTGTAAATTGTCTCATATAAGTGAAGAAGATTTTGAACAAAAAAAGATAAAGATTGCTAAGCAACAAGAAGAGCAGGTTGAAGAGATTGACATAAATACTTTATCTTCGCGAGAACAAGTTAAAGTTTTTGCATCCAAGTATGGCATACCGGAAGAGCTTTTGAGATTTCGGAAAAGAAATAATAATATAGTAACTCAGATTCCAGTTAATAGAGAAAGATATGATTTGTATTTTACAAATTATTCAATATCAAAATTTTTTACTTCCTTGAATTGGATATTTGTAAGTGGGGTAGAAAATACAGCGGCAACTTTACAGACTCTTGTTTATCAAAGTCCAAAAGATAGCTTGAATTATAGATTTATAATTTATTATGACAAGGCAGGTTCCTATGCTCAGCAGAAGCCAAAAGTTAGTGTAATTATTAAAGGTTTTGGTTCATTGACAGATAAAGAGATAACAAGGTGGCAAAATCTTAATACTGAGTTTTGTTATTCTATCATCCCTGATAAAACGCATTCTATTCGAAATATGGAATTATTAGTTAATTCTAATCATGAAACATTATTAGAATTACCATTAGAACCTGCTAATTATCCGATAAGTTTCCCCGGGAAGAATGCAATATTTGTTCAGTACAATGAAGATCAGATAAAAGATAAAATGGATTATTTTTTTAATCAAATGCCTGCAGTTATGGGAGTAATAACGTATATGGGCAGTTTAGTTGTGACTGATCAAGCTGTTATGATTAACATTTTAAATGAGTTAAAGGTGAAGGGATTGTATTTTATTGATGACTTACCGATAGCTACTTCGATAGCGTATAACACAGCTCAAAGGTTATTAGTTACTTCTTACGAGAAGACAGGCAGTTTCGATGCTAAAAGGTTCTTGAAGAATAAAACAAAAAAAGATTTAAAGGATGAATTTTTAGGGTTTAAGAAAAGTCCCATTATAATCACAATAAATAATCCTGATGATTTTACTTATGAGTTTATACAGATTTTAGAAGAAATTATATTTAATTTAGGGTATGAAATAGTTAGAGTATCTGAGTTATAAAATGGAGGTTAAATGATAGATAGTATTAAGGCATTATTATTGGGTATTATACAAGGGTTAACAGAATTTTTGCCAATATCTTCATCAGGGCATTTAGTATTGTCAAAGTATTTTTTGAAATTTGGGCAAACCGCTGATATATCTTTTGAAATATTTTTACATTTAGGCTCATTATTGGCAGTAGTTATTTTTTTTAGGAAGGATATATTTGAGCTTATAAAGTCAATTATTTATATTAGAAATCCGGATTTTAAAGATGAACGTAAAATATGTTTATGGTTGATAGTAGCCACATTTTTTACCGGGGTATTAGGTCTTTTATTTAAAGATGTGTTTGAAACATTGTTTTCAACTCCAATATTTGCAGCGATAATGATATCTATTACCGGATTAATAGTATTTTATTCAGATATGATTAAGTCTAAAAAATTAAGTATTAATGATTTAACTTTTAAAAAATCAGCTTTTATAGGTATAGGGCAAGCATTGGCGATAACTCCGGGAATATCTCGTTCTGGTTCTACCATAGCAGCTTCATTATTGACAGGATTGAGTAGGAAGAATGCGGCGACGTTTTCTTTTTTACTTTCTATACCTGCGATACTTGGAGCAAATATAAGTGAGATAAAAACTTTTTTATTATTGGACATTGAGCAATTAGAAATGTATTTATTAGGTTTTGTAGCAGCTTTTATATCAGGATATTTAGTTATAGGTTGGTTGATGAAATTAATAATTAAGGCAAAATTGCATTATTTTTCATATTATTGTTGGTTTATTTCTTTTGTTTGTGTTACTTTACTTTTGTTAGGTTTATAAATGAAGAGGCAAAGTCATAGTAAGGTTGAACGGGATAGCAGGAAAATTTATGCTGAGCAATTGGAAAGGTATAGAAATGAGATTATATCTTCTCGAGTTGTTTTGGTATATGGGACTGATGCTTTTCAGCGGGATAAGTGTTTTAAATCAATATTAAAAATGCACTTTCAATATATTAAAATGGAAACAACAGTAAATGACGGGATGAATTCGTTTTTATTTTATGGAGACGAGTATGGGCGACTTGACAGAATTAATGCAATAATTGAGACATTGAATATGTTTACTTTTGATTTATCTGAGCGTATAGTTTCAATTAGATATTTCGATCAGATGAATAAAGAATGTATGGAAAGAATTGCTCAATATACAGATAATCCTAATCCTCATACAAAGTTATTGATAGTTGCTGATAAGCTTGATTCAAAATTACTTGCATTCAAGAAGATAGTTAAGAATAGTTTTGTTATTGAAACGAAAGAAATGAAATATCCTTCTCATTTAATGCAATGGTTAAATAATTATTTACGAGATAATTCCGGCTTGATGATGGATGAAAATGCAAAAAGATTTTTTATAAATACCGTTTTGCCTGATGCTTATACTGCTTTCAATGAGATAAAGAAATTAGAGTTATATGTTAGTCCGAGAAATAGGATTACTGTACAGGATATCAAGGAATGTACTATTTCATCAAAAGTATTTACTGTTTTTGATTTGATTGATGCTGTTGGGTTTAGGCAGAGGCAGTTAGCCTTAGATATTTCTGAAAGGATTATTAAGAATGAAGATAGCATAATTATGATAATTAGTTTATTAACGAGTTTCTTTTTTTCTTTATGGCGTTTGACTGTGTTAAAAAATAAGAATATTTCTATCAATGAGCTTAAAGAACGGTATATGAAAGATATAAATCCTTTTTTTAGAGATAAGTATATTCAATTTTTATCTAATTATAATCTTAAACAAATAGAAAATGCGTTTGATGAGCTTTATAAGAGTGATATTAGAGCTAAGTTAACTATGGCATCAGATTTAGTATTGGTTTCAGATTTGGTTTTTAATATTGTTAATGATAAAAAAGTCAGTATTTGATGAAAATAGTAAGTTTTAAATCTTATTTTTTTAGGTATTTATTTTTTACAATTGTTATTGGATTAGTATTCATTATTGTGCAATTATTTATTTTCAGAGATGAAGTTTATGAAGTTTTGATTAATAATGTAGAAGATGTACAAAGCAATTTACTTTATACTATCGCAGATGAGTTAGAATGTAATCTTTCTCAATTACAAATGAGGATTGTTAATATATCTAATGAAATTTCAAAATATTATGATATACAAAATCCTGATTTATCTGAATATTTATTACGAAAACAAAATGAATATCCTGAGTTTAATAATGGTTTATATTTGTTTGATAAAAAGGGATTATTGCTTGTTGAGACATACTTTAGAGGAAATCGTAGAGGTAAAGATTTTAGTTTTAGAGAATATTATAAAGAATTAATCAACAAAAAACAAGCTTTTATTTCTGAGATGTATTTTTCTTCTTTAGATCATGGTAATCCTTGTATTATGGTTGTTGCTCCAATACTTGATGAATTTGGGGATATGAAAGGTCTTGTTTCCGGTAGTATAAATTTAAAAATTGATAATTTATTTGCTCATAAGATAGAAGGTTTTAATCAAAAGAATTTCTATTTTACAATTTATTCTCAAGAAGGATATATACTTACTCATCCGGATAATGACTTTATTGGGAAAAGAATTCAAATATCAGACTTATTAAACCAAACTGAATTAATAGACTTTAAAGACAGAAAAGTTAAAAGAATAACAAAATTGTTACCTTTGAATAAATGGTATCTGACAATAAATAACACAATTGATGTGAAAGAAATCTTAATGATTAAATTAAGTCATTTATATGTTATTAATAATCTAATTTTGATGATAATTATTATCTCTGTTATATCAGTTTTTGTGATATTCTGTTTTCGCTATATTGAACTATATATAAAAAATATTTCTATATTTAGGAAATTGACTGAAAATCAAATTCAATTACCAATCTCGAGATTTAGAGAATTTAATCAAATTACTGATATTATAAGTAAGCAAATTAATAATTATTCTGAACTTTCAAAAGAAAAAAAACAAGCCTTGGTTTTAAAGAAAAATTTAATTAATAACTCCATCTATCCATTAATAATTGTGGATAGCAAAACTTTTACAAT
This sequence comes from Candidatus Cloacimonadota bacterium, assembly GCA_023230175.1. Lineage (GTDB taxonomy): Bacteria > Cloacimonadota > Cloacimonadia > Cloacimonadales > WRIO01 > JALNXV01. The sequence goes on along the minus strand of JALNXV010000042.1, from coordinate 8,392 downwards.
AAAAACTATTTCGGATACTGCTTTATCCTTCTTGGGTTATGAATCCTATGAAACTGAAAACATTAGTTTAATAGAACTATTTTTTAAAGATAGTTTAAGTAATAAAAAGATTTTTAATGATTTCTTAGAGAAGTTAGATCGTTCAATATCTGAAATTGATAGTTATGTTTTTTGTCCAAATAATTTAAGAAAATATATTAAAGTAAAAGCAAAAAAGGATTTTTATGATAATGTAGAATGTATTTTTTTGTCATTTAATGATATACAAAATGAGTTAAATTATAAAAAAAATATTAAATTATTAGATAATAAGTTTAATAAATTACTTGAGATTGTCGAAATGCCAATATGCATTGCTGATATGTCGGGCAATATAATTTATAGAAATAATTTTTTTGTAAATGATTTTGTAGATAGTAAAAAGACTACTCTTTATACAATTTTTGATTTGTTTAATTGTTTTGATGAACATAGGAGTTTAATAGATTTGTTTAGTGATATAAGTAAACAGTTTATTTTACATAAAAGCATTTTAGTTCACAAAAAAGAAATAAATGATAGTAATACAGATATGTATTATCTTTATTGGCATTATGATATTAGTGAAAATAATGTTGTTAAATCTGTTATTTTAATTTTTAGTAAAAAAGACATATATAATATGAGAAAGGATATTCTATGAAAATTGAGATTTTACATGGAATTGAGGGAGCAAAACAAGCTAAAGGGCTAACAATCATAATCGATGTTTTTAGAGCTTTTACTACATCTTGTTATGCTATTGCAAATGGTGCTACGATGATATTAGCTACCGGAAGCTTAGAGCAAGCCTATGATTTAAAAAGACAAGATCCAAGTAGAGTTTTGATTGGTGAGAGAGATGGCTATAAATGCAAAGGTTTTGACTTTGCAAACTCTCCTGCAGAAATTATTAATGAAAATTTTATAGGTAAAGAGATTATTTTGACGAGTAGTGCCGGAACTCAAGGTTTAGTAAATGCAGTTAATGCTGATGAAGTAATAACCGGAAGTTTTGTAAATGTCGGAGCTATAACACATTATGTGAAATATAAAAAACCTGAACAAATCAGTATTGTTCCACTCGGATATTTTGGTATAAAACCTTCTGAAGAAGATTTGATTTGTGCTGAATATATTTCCGATATGATAAAAGATTATTTTAGATGTATTAAAAAGTATCAGTTTAGAGTTTTATATCATTGTAAAGAAAACGTAGTATCTCGAATTGAAAAAGGGAGTTGGCATAAAGATGATTTAAAATATTGTTTAGATTTTAATCATTTTTCTTTTGTTCTTAGATCTACACGTCTTTCTGATGATTGTGTTGTTTTAAATAAAGAAAATATTTGGTAATAAACATTTTAGCATATTATATAGATTGTATTATTGTAAATAGTATTTATTAGATAAACATAAGAAAATAATAAGGGACCTCCAAGATGCTTTAAAGCATCTTGGAGGTCCCTGGTCTTTTCTTTATAAAAATGTCGAAAAATAATACAGTTGTTGAATGATGAAGGTTTTTGAATAATGAAAGCGGCTGAATAATGTTGTGCGAGCATCTTTGCTTGTACCATAAACTTTTTAAATACACAAATATCAAACAATAAGCTCTCTACAATCGGTAGCTCGTAGAATATTATTTGATATTATTTAACAGTCTTCTAAATTACATTTTGATTAAAAGATATACAATAAAAAAGGCAGACTATATAGTCTGCCTTAAGTTTATCTTAAAAGATATTAATAATACAAATATCTTAAATCTTCAGTTTTAGCTTCTTTAAGTACTTTTTGATACCATTCAGAATAATGAGCTTGTTCTTTTCTTTGACGATATTCTTCTGTAAGTTCATCTTTTTTTGAATTGAATCCTTCCATATCAGCGTGAGTTCTATTTTCTACAAATGCCATATAAGCACCTTTATCTGATTTAATAAGTTTAGCCCAGTTATTAGCTTCAATTGCGAAGATAGCTTGATTAAGTTGCTTATCAAGCCCAATTTGAGGAATGCTTTTTGATATAGTGATGTCTTTAAAATCTACTATACTAAAACCTGCTTCTTCAGCTTTTTTGAAATAGTCTTCAACCGGATTGTTACTTAAAATCTCATTTGCTTTGTTATAGGCAAGTTCAATTCTCTTATTTTTATCAAGTTCTCTTTTTATAACTTCTTTTACTTTGTCAAATTCTTGGATATGAGAGCCGACTTTGTAAGAAAGTTCTGCTATGATATAAGATCCGTCATAAGTTTTTACAGGTTCAGGCATAAATCCAATTTTCTCTGAAAATGCTTCTTTAACTAAGTGAGGATAACGTCCTATTCCGGGTATATATTCAGTAGTTTCGTTAAATTCAGCAGTTTCTTTTATTTCGAGTTCGTGATCAGCAATTGCATTTTCAAAATCTTTTTCTTTAACTAGAGTATAAATATCATCAGCTAAGTTACGTAAATCCATTTTTGTTTTATCTGAAGGTTCAATCTTGATTAAGATATGGCTTGCTTCGACTTCTTTTTCGCCCTTATCATTAGTTTTAGTATTGGTAACTTTTAAAATATGCCAGCCGAAATTAGTTTTAAAGGGTTCGCTGATGTCGCCTACATTCATAGAAAAAGCTTTTTCTTCAAATTCAGGTACCATTCTACCTTTACCGAAATATCCTAAGCTACCTTGTTTGCTTGCTGACCCCGGGTCTTGTGAATATTGTTCTGCAAGAGTACCAAAGTCTTGACCTGATAAGATTAAACTATTTACATAGTCAATTTCTTCTTTAGCGAGAGTGATGTCATCAGGAGAAGCCTCTAATTTTAATTGAACATAACGGTATTTTCTTGCAGGATCTTTTCTATATTTTTCTTTATTGTTATCATAATAAGATTGTATGTCTGCATCATTTATTTCTTGAGCAGGTATTTTATTATAGTCGAAGAAGATTACTTTTCCACTTGCTTTATCATTTTTTTCAATCCAGTCTATTCTTACAGAATCTTCGGTTACGACTACTTGGTCTTTGATTTTTCTTTCTAATTTTTCATAAGGTAAAAGTTCTCTGATATATTGTTCTAATTGTTGAGCAAAATATTCATCAGTAGCGATTGCACTTAGGTATTTTTGTTTATCAAATTTACCGTCAGTCATAAAGCCAGGATTTTGTTGAATTTCTTGAGGAGGGTCGTTTTTAAATTTATTAATTATGTCTTTATCAGATACTTTTATGCGATAATTTTTTATTTGTCTTTGCATAACAGTTCTGCTAACTAATTGATTCCAAGTTTGTTCATTAAGGCTTTTAGTGAGGTTTTCGTCTAATTGAGCGTCAGGGTTTTGGGCTAAGTACATTTCAACATTTTGTCGAAACATTTGGTCATATTCATTATAAAGTATCTTTTTGCCGTAAATTTTACCGACAACCGGTTTTTTTTGAAAGATGTCCATAATCCCCATAAGTGCCATACTGACAATAAAAACTATGGCAATAATCCATATAATAAATTTCTGGTTTTTTCTCAAATCTTCGAGCATTTTCTATCCTCCTGGTATTTATCATAAAACTTTGTATTCAGAATAGTAAAGAAAAATAAGTTTGCATTATAGTCAAGTAAAAAATCAAATTATTTGAATAATAAGAAATATTGTCTTATATTAATAAATTACCTTAGCTATAATGGTTTTAGTTTCATATCACAATATCAGAGTTAAATAATAGATTTAATAATTTAGAAAAGATAAAATTATCAGTGTGTAGTTTAACTCTTAAATTATTTATAGCAATAACGTTATTTAAGGATAAGTGTTTAATATCTGTCGCTATATCTGAGACTGTTGACTAATGTTGTTAATCATCCTTGTTTGCATTATAAACTTATTAAATGTAAGAATTACAATAAATAAATACTCTATAAGCCGGAAGCTCATAGAACATATTTGATATTATTCAACAGTTGTCACAGAATCTTAGTTATAAAAAACAGATCCCTTTACTGAGATCTGTTTTAATCTTTAAAAATAAAATTAATATTATTGATTAATCAAAAACTTTTTCCCATATATCCATTTCTAAGCCAATTTCATTTTGGCAATCACTGCATAAAGGCAAACAGTCTCCAAGTTTTTTTAATTCTTCAATATTGATTGCAGCACCACAATTTAGACATTGTAAAGTGTGTTCTGTTTCTGCTTCGTTCATAATATTTAACATATCTTGAAGAATATGTTGGTATTCTTTTTCATCACTATTTTTAATATAATCTTCGGTTTTTTTTAAGTAGCTTGCATATTTTTCTGAGCTATAAAGCTTACTGTAAAACCTAAAGGCAAGTTTAACTAAGAAATCAATCTTAATTTTTTCGATAACTCTTTCCGGGTGAGCAACTTGTATTATTCCTTTGTTGATAATAAGTTGATCAATGAATTCTTTTAGGTAAGTGATATGAATTTTTTCGAGAGCCATTTTTAAATATCCGCAATATTGAGTAATTCATCAGCGATTTTTTCAGTGATTTCCTTAGAATTATAGTATCCCTTATTGATTTTTTCTTTTATATCTTGAATTTTTGTATCATCTAAGGTGTCATTTTGGTCAAGCTTATTTAATTCTGATAAGTATTTTTCAGCTTGAATGCGGCGAGAAACAGATTTTTTAATTTGTTCTTCAGGAAATATTTCATCTATAATTTCATCAAGTACGGCATCATTATTATAGAAGTCGTTATCGATTTTGGATTGAATTCCTTCGAGTTTTTGAAGGTTTAATTCGTCCATTTCTTTAAGCTTTTGTAAAGCATTTTGTAAAATAACTTCGGTTTCTTGAAGTTTTTTAGCATCCTTAGAAAAGACAGTACTGTCCTGTAAGGTGCTTTTTTTCACCTCTTTATCAGAGTTTTTGACATTATCCTTCTTCCCTGAAGTAGCCTCTTTCACACTTTCCTGTATGATTCCACGGCTTAGGATGTCAGTATGAATTTTATCTATTGCCATTTCATCCTCCTATGGCTACTTTATAATATATCGGTAACATTGTCAAGAAGTTTAAATAATTTTTCGGATACTATTTTGAATTTGTTCTCTTTTATTGATTTGGTGGGCTTCTTGTAGGTCAGGATTTGTTAAAATTTCTTCAAATGCTGATTTTAATTTTTCAAGAATATCTATAGATTTTTCAATTTTAACAGGGTCGTTTTCAAGGTTTGCTTTAGAGAGATATCTTTCTAAGAAAAGATATATTGATCTGAGATTTTTTGAAATTTCTTGACCTTTAGCCATATCTAGGGCGATGTTGAGCTCTTCGATTATGTTAAGAGCTTTGATGAGAAATTTTCCTTTATTGGAATAATCTTTCTTTTCCATATAGATTTTGGCTTTGTTTAAAAAAGTTATTGCACCGGAATACAGCATAACAACAATTTTGCCTCTGTTTGTTGTGTTAATTTCTACTTGTCTATACGTTTGATATCTATTATCCATTTATTCCTCCCGGATATTATACTTCTGATGGTAATGATGAAATCTGTGATTGAAGAGATTCCATTTGGCTGTTCCAATTGGAAAGATTTACTTCAAGATTTGCAAATTTAAGTTCAAGTCTTTTTTTTACTTGTAATACTCTTGATTCTTCTCTTTCAATACGTCTATCTATATTTTCAATAATTGTTTCATAATTTTTTTCTAATATTTTTGTCAGACCGGTATCATCATCAAATAGTCTGGTAAGTTCTTCATCAAAACTAATAGCTTTACCTTGTTTGACAGCTAAGGTGAATTCTTCAGTAGCAGAACCACTTACATTTAATATTGCAACACCTCTTGCACTCCCCCCAAAGACTGTAAAACTTTTCTTATCTGTTGCTATTCTAATGTCTTTATTATCTGTTGAGTCATAAGTAATACCTGTATTTTTGTCAGTATAAGAAACAGATGCAATTTCATCAGTATAGCCCCCAAATCCGTCTTCAACATAATTAACTGTGAAGTCATATATCCCCGCTTTTGTTTCGCTTGTACCGGACATATAAATAAGATTGTTGTTATCTATTGAGCCTACTTTGTCAGCAGAAAATAATTGAATTACTTCGGAAGGATTTTCATTTAACTCAGTCTTGAAAACATCAATATCAAATTCTAAACGGTTACTGTCGTTTGTACTTAATCCGACTTGAGTCAATAAAGAATATGTGTCACTATCTGCATCAAAACCATCAGCTCTTTCTCCTATATATGTTCTTAAAGTACTTTTTAGTATATTAACTGCATAATTACCTACTAAAACTCCTGCTGAATCAATATCTGCTTCATTATCTTCATTGAGGACAACCTTAGTAATCTCATCAATGTAATCAAGTAAAGAATTATATTCATCAACAAAGGATTGAACCTTTTCTGCCATATCATTTTCGTTGTTTGAAATAGTAAAATTGACTATTCCTGTATCTTTTATTTTTATAGATGCACCATTAATCAAGTCAGTTATTAAATTTGAACTTTTTTGTATCCAAGAATCAGGGTCTTGAGGATAGTCATCAATTTTGACCATTGCATTTGTTGCTCTTCTGGTTGTTTCAAAATTATCAATGTTATTCATATTGGTTAAAGTAGATTGAGTAACAGTAACTTGATTTGCTGCTCCGGAATTATTTCCTGTCAAAACTAAATGAAATGATTGTGCTGTACCCATACCATCATTTATAATAGTAGCTTTTACGCCGGGATTGCCGGCACTTTCATTTATTAATTTAGCAAAGTCTTCTAAGGTTGTATTTGCCGGAACATTTATTAAAGGCGACTGAACCCCGGCATAAGAATAACTAAACATAGAATCTGAAGTGGTTACATAAGCATTTGTACTACTCAATCCCGTATGTGTTAATTGGGCAGATTGGGCAACACCTCTGTCTTGTCCTAATTGTATGTCTGGAGCAAAAACATCTAATGAAAACTTATCCCCTTTTGTTAAGGATGCAGAGTTATCTGCGAGATTGATTGATAAACCTTGAAATAATGTGACAGTATTATCATTAATTGTTACTGTACCACTTTTATTTTCTGTTGGGTCTTCCCATTTAATCTTTACATTTCCTGAGTCTAAAGTACCGCCTGTTGTGACTGTGAAATTTATTCTTTTTGATATATGACCTGTATATGAGCCTGTAGGAATCATTATATCAGGACTTATTCCCTCAAATTCTAAATCCAAAGATTTTTGGTTGAATATCCCAGCATCACTAGTAAAGCTAATTGTTCCGTCTTTGCCTGTTGTGGCTGAGGTTATTACTATCCTATTGGAGTATAAGTCAGAACCATCCTGAGTAAGTTCTATTTTAGCATTTGAACCTTGTGCTGTTATCTCTGCCTGGACAGTTTCGATAATATCTTGAGAAGTCATCCCTGTAAGCAATAAAACAGAAATTGTTTTAGAGTCTCCATCATTAAAGGTTAATGTTTGGTCAGCGGATAAGGTGAAATCATCAGCAAGTCCTACACTGCCTGTTTTATGTTTAGTGCCATCGGCAACTTCAAATTTATATGAGCCAAGAGAAGAAGAACTGTCAACAGTGATATCTGCAACGTCTGAATTTGTAGTATCAGCGGTTCTGGAGATAAATGAACTTGATGCTTTGAGGGTATTATTTGCAGTTTGGAGAGAAGATACTCTAGAGCTGAGTTCTTGTAATGTATCAATTTTTTCTTGCCAGTCTTTTTTCCAAGACGTGAGCTTGATTGATTGATACCTTTCAGCTTCTACGAGCTGAGTTACTAAGGTTTCAAAATCGATACCTGTTGAAACTCCTGAAATTTTTATATCTCCTGACATTCTTCCTCCATAGTACTAATCGGAATATTTTTCAAAATCTTTAATATTTTTTCTAATAAAAAGCAAAGCTGATGCCATTGAGATTATAACTTAACAATCATATATTCTTTGTAGCATTTAACGTACTGTATTATAGATAATTATGTAGTTTTTCTTAAGTTTCTGATTATTAGGTTTTAATAAGCAAATGAAATACAACAGATTTTTAGTTTATTCTTTAAATAAGAAAAAATTTCTCTTTGTTTTTAAATAATTTGCAGGAATAAGGATTTTTTATTGTTATAATTATATAATTAAGATTAAAGAGGAATTTATGAAGCTAAAAACTGTTATTATTATAATATCGACAATGCTACCAAATTTGTTGTTTTCAAATGTATATAATTTACAATATTTAATAGAGCAAGCTCAAGAAAATAACATTGAATTAAGACAGAGTAAATTAAATGTAAAGATTTCTGAATCAGAATTTATTTCTTCAAAGATAAATTATTTACCTGATATATCTGCAAGCGTAAGTCGAACAGAGAGTTTTGATACATTTTTGTTTGAGGGGAATGA
>JALNXV010000416.1 GCA_023230175.1 Candidatus Cloacimonadota bacterium | reverse complement strand
CTTTTTGATAGTTTATCAATCTCAGCGAAGGCAAAATCTTCCGGCTTAAATTCAGGACTTACGAAACAAGACACTAATGTGTAGTCTTTTTTTATTTTTAGTTCAGCAGCAAAAAAGGTTTCGGCTTTAATGCAGTATTGTGGTAATTGATTATTGTTAAAGTCTAAGCCGAGTATGATTTGTTGATAAGAGTTATCTTGATTAAATAAGTGTAAGATTAGTGGTTGACCGGAGATGAATGTCCATATTTCATCTGAATTTAGACAATGGAGTTTAGAAATTTGATTATCTTTTAATAAATATAAAATGCTTGATGCTAAGTAATGTTTTGACTTATAATTTGATGGTAGGGATTCTTGGCTGATAGATAGTTCTGAATGCCAGGTTCTTTTATAATATCCACCTTCAAAGTGTGATTGTAAGTTTAAGTTTTTGATTACTTGTTCAGCATTCATTAATCATTCCTCCGTATATTAAAATGATAATGTTATTAAGAATCATTGTCAATTTATTTTTGTAGATTTATGAAAAAAAAGATAATAAGTACAAGCAGATAAAAAATATAATACTATAGTAACATAAAAAGACCATGCAAAAGAGTATTTTTCAATTATTTGACCACCAAGCCATGAACTGATAGTCCATGCTCCTTGCCAAGAAAGTGTTGAGATGGCATTAGTAAATGCTTGTTCGTTAGGGTTTACTAATTCCATTTCAAAATTTGCACTGACAGGGAGATTAAGATTCATTAATGTTCCTCTTGCTACGAAAGCAACTACTGCTAAAGGTAAATTATTACTTAAGGCAAGGATTAACATAAATGGTATAGAAAAAAGTTCTGTTAGAACGATAGTATTTATCATTCCAAAGCGTTTAGAAAGTTGAGGAGCAGAAAGCATCCCCAAGAATAAAAAAACCTGCATTATGGAAAAGTAAGATCCTATTTTTGCTGAGTCAGCATTAAAGACTATCTTAAAATATAGGTTCATAAATGGTATGACTAATCCGGCACCTAATCCAACTAAGATTTTGGGTATCATTAGTCTTGAAATAATTGGCCAATTATATTTTGTTAAACCTTGTATGAAATTTGAACGCTTTTCAGGAATATCAGCTTGTTGGATTTTGAGAAAAGGTAAGATAGAAATTAGCGTGCCAAGAATTGATATATAAAGTGAGTATTCATAGGCAGAAGAAATATTATCAGTTATGCCGGTACTTTGTAAAATCTTTGGTAGATAACCTCCGATTATAAACCCTAATAATTGTGAAAGCATCGTAATTGCGTGGTGTGAACTAAACAAGAAAATTCTTTCTTTTTTGGTACTGTTACGCATAAAAAATGGAGCTATCGACACTCTATAAACCGTGATAAACATATTAGCTAAAAACATAAAGAAGAAAATCAATCCTAATAGTTTTGAAAAGATAGCAAAAAAATAAGCGATACCGGCTAATATTGTAGACCAAATTAATATCTTTCTTACATGAACTCTTTCTAATAAAATTGCTGCAGGTATTGCTACAACTGCTGCTCCTAAAGAACCCCATGATAAGATCTGTCCGATTTGTGACTCGCTAAAACCATTTTCTTTGAGATACAGATTAAATAGTAAACTAAAAACAGATAAACCTATGCCATTGAATAAACCACCAAATAAGAATAGTTTAGCGTTAGATGAAAATAATTTTATATGGTAATAATAGTATTTAATAATTTTATACATTTATCCTTCTAATGAGATTTATTGTGATTATCAAATGTATTTTTATCATAATAATTGTCAATCTCTTTAGCCTATTTTTTTGATAATACTTTTTAACAAATAAAGAAAGAGCAGGCAATACCTGCTCTTTTATCTTTTATACTGTATTAGATACAGATTATTTCATAAGAAGCATTTTTTTCATTTCAGTTTTGTTGTTAGTGTCTAATTTATAGAAATAAACACCACTTGCAACTGAGTTGTTATTGTTGTCATTACCATTCCAAGTAATAATATGTTCGCCTGCAGTAAAGTTATCATTAGCAAGAGTTTTTACTAATTGACCTTTAACATTATAAATGCTGAGATTTACATTTCCTGCAGCAGGAATATTAAATTTGATATTTGTAGTTGGGTTAAATGGATTAGGGTAATTTTGTGAAAGCATTCCATAAGGTTTAACAGTAGCTACATTATCATTGTTTTCTGTAGGTAAGTCTGTGATATCAATATCAATAGCTGCAAATTTAATATTAGCACCAACATTAGCACCTTCACTTTGGTTGTTTGAACCATAAGATAAGTCATCGACATACATAAAATATAATCTTGCTTTAGTAGTTGTACCTTCAGTAATAGTTAAAACTTTGTCAGCAGGATAAACATAAGAAGGAACAGTTCCAAGTTCAGGTTGGGAATCGGCTAAAGCATTCATTGTGATAGGTTCTGACCAAGTCATACCATTATCTCTTGTTACGATGATTTTAATTTCAGGAGCTTCTTGATAAGCAGCATAATCTTCATCAGAATTTACATTATACATATATGCTTTTGTTCCGTCCATCCACATCATTGCACCAACGCCGTCTTCGTTAAATTCTGACATTCTCATTTGATTGTAATGGAATTGATTATCAGTATTATGATGGAAAGTAGGCCATTGATTTTCAAACCATTCGGTAGCATACCAAGTTCCGTCAGTATCTTCAACCGGAACAAAATTATCAATCCAGCCATCTTCATCTAAGTCGTATATCATAGGTAAAATGTCAGTAACAGGAGTTTCCGGACGAGGGAGAATATTATTGAATTGGTGAGTTCCTGATGCAGGATCAAAAATTACTGTTGCAACTGAATGAGAAGTTGGGAACCAAGTATAAGTAGATGGGTCATCAATAGTAGGGTAAGCTAAGAAAAAGGTTGCAGGGAAATGAAGTTTACCAAAATTATCAAAAGTGATAGTTTTGTGATTAAGAGTTCCTGTCATCATTTGTAATGTACTTACTTCTGCGTCACTAAAAGCATAAGGAATTAATGTTTCACCGTTATTATCTGCTTGAGGTATTGCACCTTCTTCAATTTTTCTTACAAGATTAAGACCAATATTGGTGAAATCTTCACCATAATTATCACTAAGAACAACAAATGCATCATGTTCTTCCATACCTGACCATTCAGTAGTATTACCATCAATAAAACCTGCAAGAGCAACCTTACCATCTTCAGAAACTGCATAAGAAGGGAATGCTCTTGAGAAGTTATCATC
>JALNXV010000415.1 GCA_023230175.1 Candidatus Cloacimonadota bacterium | reverse complement strand
AATAATAGATAATCTGAAACTATGGATAAGTAAACACATTTTGACGATTTAAATTCATTCGTTACAGAGTATGGCATAGCCTACAACCCTTCAAAAGCGACAATTTATCTTGATAGGATTGTAGATAAAAAAAATGATATATATTTGAAAATAAATAAAGTAAAGAATGAACATCAATTCGCAACAAGTGTGAAAGAACTAGGATCGCAACAATTCTGACAATAAAATGATGGAGAAAAAAGACTTGAATACTGAATACATATTTCGAATCAATCGGACTTTCGATTATATTGAATCGAATATAGAGAAACCGATGACACTTGATGAATTAGCAGCCGTTGCAAATTTTTCAAAATTTCATTTCAATAGAATATTTCAGTCAATTGTCGGAGAGACACCTTTCCAATTTATTTTAAGAGTTAGACTTGAAAAAGCTGCTACCTTAATTTTAACCAATAAAAATGAGAGTATTTCAGAAATTGCTTACAAATGTGGGTTTTCTGACATTTCAATATTCTCTCGGAATTTTAAGAGCTATTTTCAAATATCCGCCTCTCAATACAGAGTAAATAAATCAAATAATAGCAATTCAAGTCAACAAGATAGCAATGGACATCAAAGCGATGAGAAACCAATCCAATATTTTTGTCCTGAATTAAAAACTATTAAATGGAGGACAAATATGAAATTAAACAAAAGCGTGGAAGTAAAAGAACTTTCAAAAATGACAGTTGCCTACATTAGGCATATTGGCCCATACAAAGGGAACGATAAACTATTCGAAGGCATTTGGAATAGATTGTTTTCATGGGCGGGATCAAGAGGTTTAATAGGTGGTGAAGACTTCAAATCGCTGGTTGTTTATCACGACGACCCAAATGTTACTATTGAAGACAAACTTAGAATGAGTGTTTGTATTACTGTGCCTGCTGAGACTAAAGTTGAGGGAGAAGTTGGAAAAATGGAGATTGAGGCTGCAAAATATGTGATTGCGCGTTTTGAGCTTTCCGCTCAAGATTTTCAACAAGCATGGGATTGGGTTTATGGTCAGTGGTTCCCGACAAGTGGCTATCAACCTGATGATAAACCTTGTTTTGAAATGTATCCGGAAGAGCCTAAAGATGGGAGATTTACCGTTGATATTTGTGTTCCTGTAAAACCAATGTAAAAACGAACTGAGAGAACCTGTTTTATGCAGGTTCTCTTTTTTAAATTATTTCACTATGGGCTACTACGTTGATTTAAGAGAAATAACAATTGAGGATTATCAGAAAAAATTGGAATATTCCTATTTGCCACCAAGCAGAATGGTTCTTAAGGAAAAATTGGATGAACGATTTGGATATTTTAAAAACATTGGGATTAAAAATGTCAACGAGTTGATTCAGTTACTAAAAAGGAAAGATAAGTTCACCCAATTATCAAAGGTTAATTGCTTGTCGGGTGATTATTTGGCTATTTTACTTAGAGAATTAAACAGTACTCTTCCAAAACCGAACAAAATTGCTGATTTTATTTGGATTTCGAAGAACACAATTGACAAATTGGCAAAAATAGGCATCATAAATACTGAAAAATTATACGACAAAGTATTAACAAAAATTGATAGACGAAAACTTGCCGATTCAACGGGGATAGATTATACAGAAATTTTGGGATTAACAAAACTGACTGATTTGTCAAGAATAAAATGGGTGGGAGTAACTTATGCCCAAATGCTTTACGACTTAGGATTTGATACAGTCGAGAAAGTCTCAAAAGTTGACCCGATTGATTTACATAAAAGGATTAATCAACGGATAAAGGAACATAATATTTTCAAAGGGGGAATAGGAATAAATGACGTGAAAATATTAGTAGAAACTGCAAATGAATTACCTTTAGAAATTGAATATTGAGAGATGTAAAAACACCAGTTGCCAACACACAATATAAAACGGTTGGGGTTCAGAGGTTTGAGAGCATTTGTTTTTCAAACTTACTTCTCCATCGGTGGATACAGATGCGCTCCGAAAACCCAACTGTTTCATATTGTCAACCGTTAGGCAAAATACAAAAGAGCGGACAAATTCGGACAGATGTCAGGTAAATGTCAGGTAAAAGTAGTTGGATTGTACTCAAGTAAATCAGGATATTTGTAAAAATATTAAAGCCATGAAAAAAATAAATATAACATTCATTTACTTAATTATCTCAATTTTTGTTAACGCTTAAAACGCTCATAATGAAATCAATCAAATACTTAATGAATATATTAAATCATCAGATTCCGAAAATTCGGGCATTATAGTAGGAATAATAGATTTTAAGACCAATCAAATATTTATTGATAGTAAAGGAGAAATTTTAAAAACAAATGATTTAAGACTGGTTTGTCCTGCTTCAAAGCCAGCAATAAGTTATTTAATCTTAAAGGAAAATATTGATATAAATTCTACAATTGACAAATGGTTTCCTGAAAATGAAGGCTATGAAAAGTCAAATAGAATTACTTTAAAAATGCTTCTTTCTAATACCAGCGGCATCCCCGATTATGTTGGTTTAATAGATAGTTCTGTCAACTGTACTCCGCGACATACAATCGATGTGGGATATAAAAATAGAAAATTGGCATTTACTCCCGGAGATTCTGTTTTATATTCAAATACGGGTTTTAACATGGCTGGGGTTATACTTGAAACAGAGTCTTCGAAATCAGTAAATAAGTTGATAGATATATATTACAAAAATATAGCACCGTCAATAAGAATGGATGATGGAAAGGGGAATTATCCGAAAGGATATCTAAATCCTTGGCCTTATCATTATAGTCAAAGTGGTTTTGCGGGTGGTTTAATTGGCACCATTGAGGATTATTTGAAAATGATGTCTTTTATTGCTAAACAAACAGAATATCAGGTAATTACAGATTGGGTTAAAGAGATAGATGGAATAAAATGGGGATTGGGACTTTTTGGGCAGAATGATGTTGTGATGTACCATGGAAATTCAGGAGTAAATTATTCTTTATTGCTTATTATTAAATCAAAAATTCTATATTTTCACTCAACCAGAGAGTTGAATTACAATAGATTTCAGGGATTAATTAATAAATTGGTTCCAATATTAATGAAACAAGTTGAATAATATACTTTGCCTAACACGGTATATAAAACATTTGGTAGATAGTGCTAATTTTAAGTGCGGTACAATTATTAAATAGCGCAACGCTTTGATAGGAAATCGCTTTGAGTTTCTAAAAATTGATTTTTAAA
>JALNXV010000414.1 GCA_023230175.1 Candidatus Cloacimonadota bacterium | reverse complement strand
GTAAAGCAATAGACCACGAATTTGAAGGCTCTCACGCATCTTTAGGTGCAAACTTTGCCCGTAAAAACGGAGAAAGCAAACTCATAGTTAATGCTATTGAAGCCCATCACGAAGAAGTAGAAGCTGAAAGTGTTTATGCTGTACTTGTTCAAGCTGCTGATGCAATTTCCGGAGCAAGACCGGGTGCAAGAAGAGAAATGCTCGAAACCTATATGCAAAGACTTGAAAAATTAGAAGAAATTGCTAATTCAATAGAAGGTGTTAATAAATCTTATGCTATTCAAGCCGGTAGAGAGTTAAGAATTATCGTTGACCCTACTAACATTGATGATGAAAATACAGTTTTTATCGCTACTGATATAGCTAAACAAATTGAACAACAAGTTCAATACCCCGGTCAAATTAAAGTGACCGTTATTAGAGAAACAAGACAGGTTGCCGTAGCTAAATAATGAAAATATTGTTTTTTGGAGATATATTTGGAAAACCCGGCAGAAAAGCTGTCGGGACTTTCCTTTCATCCGTTAAAAGAAATATTGATTATGACTTGTGTATTGCTAATTGTGAAAATGCAGCCGACGGCAGAGGCATAACAGAGAAATCAGCCCAAGAATTATTTGCTGCCGGTGTTGATCTGTTTAGTTCCGGGAATCACCTTTGGGATAGAAAAGAAGGGCTTGAATTTATAACTAATGATACTCGTATTGCGAAACCTCTTAACTACCCAAAAGCATCACCCGGGAATGAATACATTATTAAAAATATTAATTCAACCCGATTTATGCTTGTTTCTTTATGCGGACAAGCTTTTATGACTGCTGTTGATTCACCGTTTTTTGCTTTAGAAAGATTATTAGATAATTTGCCTGATAAACCCAAATGTGTCTTGATTGATTTTCATGCTGAATCTACTGCTGAAAAAAGAACATTAGCTCACTATTTTGACGGTAAAGTTTCTGCGATATTAGGAACTCATACTCATATTCAAACTGCTGATGAAGAAATTTTACCCAATGGTACAGCCTATATTACTGATGTAGGAATGTGCGGTTCTCACGATTCTGTCATCGGCATTAGAAAAGAAATAGCTATCGAAAAAATAAAGACAGGATTGCCCGTAAGACATATTACTGCTGATTCCGGCATTCAAATAAACGCTGTCTTAATCGAACTTGACGACAATACAGGTAAAGCTGTCTATATCAAAAGAATAAGGGAGAAATTATGACTGAACCCATAATTTTAAAAGGTAAACCTGTTGCTGACCTTAATAAAAAATATTGTTTACAACTTATTGAAGAAAATCAATTAAGTCCACATTTATATGTTTTTCTAATAGGCGAAGACCCTGCATCAGAATATTATGTTGGCAATATTAAAAAACAAGGTAAAAAATTAAATATTCAAGTAACTATTGAAAAGTATAATCAAATATCTGAAGATGAACTTTGTAATAAAATTATCGCATTAAATAATGATAATGATGTTCATGGTATTATGGTACAAAAACCCTTACCTAAAAATATAAATCCGGCAAAAATTGAATCATTAATTTCTCCTGATAAAGATGTTGATGGATTTCATCCTCTTAATACCGGACTTATGTTACAAGAAAAGGAATGCTTCTTACCTTGCACCGCTCAAGCAATTTTGGAAACAATGGATTTTTATAATATTAATCCAAATAAAAAACATATAGTAGTCGTTGGCAGAAGTAATGTTGTTGGAAAACCTATTGCAAATTTATTGCTTTATAAAGCAAAAAATCGTTCAGCAACTGTAACAATCTGTCACTCTCAAACTCCTGAATTAAGCGTTTTTACCAAACAAGCGGATGTTTTGATTACTGCTGTCGGAGTAGCTAATCTCATTAAACCGGAAATGATAAAGAACAATGTCATCATTCTCGATGCCGGTATGAATGAAATCTTAACCGTAGATAATAAAACTACTTACACCGGCGATGTAAACTATGAATTATGCTTTAATAAATGCTTTGCTATCACTCCGGTACCCGGTGGTATAGGTTCGGTTACAACCTCAATTTTATTTAAAAATATATGTAATTCGGCTAAAATGAAAAAAAAATGAAAAAATTGTTGACTAATTCCTTTAATTTTACAAAATATGCTTTAAAGAAGAATAGATAGAAATGAAAATTAATATAGGAGGCTTTTATGCTACTTAAAAACACAAGTAAAATATGTGTTTTATTGTTTGTTGCATCCTTGATGTTAGTAATTTCGGCGTGTGGGTATCATGGTGATGAATCTCTTAATATCCCTCCCACAGTAAGAATTACTTCATATACCGGAACAGATGTTGAACAAGACACACTAACAGTTCCTTATCAACAGACTATTTATTGGTCTGCTGAAGACCAAGATGGAAATATTATTGGATATGCTTATCGTGTTCTTGATGAAAATGGTAATTCAATTCCAACTCCCGGACATAATGTTGTTGATACTGAAGGTACTTTTAATCAAGAGTATCTAAGTACCTTTGCTAAAGCAAAAAATTATGATGGAACTATCGGTGTTGATCCAAAGGGATGGATATTACATTATAAAAAAGGTGCCGATGAAGGAGTTCCGTTAGAAAGTGATGAAGCTTCAAAAACTATCTGGACTGAAAAAGTTTTTACAAAAATAAATTTCCCTGCTAATGATGGAAGTCAAGGAAATAATACAGGAAATTTAGCACCTGTTCCTACAAGATTTGAAGTAATAGCTATTGATAATCGCGGGGATATTAGTGATGTATCATCTAAATTTTTCTATACAACATCAATCAAACCTAGCTTTACAGTTACAACCACTCGCGGAGAATTTAAAGATGAGCCTGAAAACCCTGTTGGCTTAGGTATTAAGGTTAATTTCTTTATGAAAGATAATGAGAACTGGATGTTTCCTAATCAAGCATGGTATTATGAATATAGAGTTTTAAGAGTAAATAGAGTAGATACTACTATCGTTGAATATGAATCTGATTGGAAATCAACTCGAGGTCAAGATAAAATTAATGAAATTGTGATAACCGGTAAAACCGATCCTTTTATAGTTAGTAATTATTTAAAAGATAATAATGGTATTGATATGATTCCTGCAGATTCTACTGAATATCATAATGTGCCTACAATGCATATGTTACAAGTAAAAGTTTTTGATTTAGCCGGAGTTACTTCAGATATTGTAACACATAAATTTTATGTAAGTGATCAATATGCCCCTCAAACATTGTTTTATCCTACCCATACT